>NZ_JBIVJB010000009.1:0-72580 GCF_044750025.1 Pseudomonas sp. NPDC088885
CGAAGTCGAGGCGCCCCTGCTCGAAAGCGTGATGAACTACGTCAAGGGCAACCAGACCAAGGCCAGCGAGCTACTCGGTCTCAACCGAGGCACGCTGCGCAAGAAACTCAAGCAGTACGATCTGCTGTAAGCATTCAATCAAACCAGAAAGGCGCCCGCGTAAAAAACGGTCGCCTTTTTTGCTGACTTCCTTTGCTTTTGATGGAAATTGAGATGACCGACCAGACTACCCGCCTGCCGATCCGCCGCGCCTTGATCAGCGTTTCCGACAAGACCGGGATCCTCGAATTCGCCAAGGAGCTTGAAGCTCTGGGCGTCGAGATCCTCTCCACCGGCGGAACGTTCAAGCTGCTGCGCGACAACGGTGTTGCCGCAGTGGAAGTCGCGGATTACACCGGTTTCGCCGAGATGATGGACGGTCGGGTGAAAACCCTGCACCCGAAAATCCACGGCGGCATCCTCGGTCGTCGCGGTATCGATGACGCGATCATGAACGAGCACGGCATCAAGCCGATCGATCTGGTTGCCGTCAACCTCTACCCGTTCGAAGCCACCATCAACAAGCCAGGCTGCGACCTGCCGACCGCTATCGAAAACATCGATATCGGCGGCCCGACCATGGTGCGTTCGGCAGCGAAAAACCACAAAGACGTCGCGATCGTGGTGAATGCCAGCGATTACGCCAGCGTGCTGGAAGGCCTCAAGGCCGGCGGCCTGACCTACGCTCAGCGCTTCGATCTGATGCTCAAAGCCTTCGAACACACCGCTGCCTACGACGGCATGATCGCCAACTACATGGGCACCGTGAATCAGGCCGCTGAAACCCTGAGCACTGAAGGTCGCAGCGAATTCCCGCGCACCTTCAACAGCCAGTTCATCAAGGCCCAGGAAATGCGCTACGGCGAGAACCCGCACCAGAGCGCGGCGTTCTACGTTGAAGCCAAACCTGCTGAAGTCGGCATCGCCACCGCGACCCAACTGCAAGGCAAAGAACTCTCGTACAACAACGTGGCCGACACCGACGCCGCGCTGGAATGCGTGAAGAGCTTCGTCAAGCCAGCCTGCGTCATCGTCAAACACGCTAACCCGTGCGGCGTGGCCGTCAGCCCGGACGCTGAAGGCGGCATCCGTCAGGCCTACGAACTGGCTTACGCCACCGACACCGAGTCGGCGTTCGGCGGCATCATCGCCTTCAACCGTGAACTGGATGCCGAGACCGCCAAAGCGATCGTCGAGCGTCAGTTCGTGGAAGTGATCATCGCCCCAAGCGTCAGCGAAGAAGCCCGCGCCATTGTTGCGGCCAAAGCCAACGTGCGCCTGCTGGCCTGCGGCGATTGGTCGGCTGACCGCGCTGCAGCGTGGGACTACAAGCGCGTCAACGGCGGCCTGCTGGTACAGAGCCGCGACATCGGCATGATCAGCGCTGATGACCTGAAAGTCGTGACCAAACGTGCGCCGACCGAGCAGGAAATCCATGACCTGATCTTCGCCTGGAAAGTTGCCAAGTACGTTAAGTCCAACGCCATCGTCTACGCCAAGAACCGTCAGACCATCGGTGTCGGCGCGGGCCAGATGAGCCGCGTAAACTCGGCGCGTATCGCTGCGATCAAGGCTGAGCACGCTGGTCTGCAAGTCGCCGGTTCGGTGATGGCCTCGGACGCGTTCTTCCCGTTCCGCGACGGTTTGGATAACGCGGCCAAGGTCGGTATCACTGCGGTGATCCAGCCGGGCGGCTCGATGCGTGACGCTGAAGTGATTGCCGCTGCTGACGAAGCCGGCATCGCTATGGTCTTCACAGGCATGCGCCACTTCCGTCACTGATTCAACTCGATCCAAATGTGGGAGCGGGCTTGCTCGCGAATGCAATCTGTCAGTCACAGGTATTTTGCCTGACACACCGCTTTCGCGAGCAAGCCCGCTCCCACATAAAGCGCTCCAGCAGCGACTGACAGAATTCTGAGGTTTTTGAAATGAATGTTTTGATCATTGGCAGCGGTGGCCGTGAACACGCTCTGGCCTGGAAAGTGGCTCAGGATCCGCGCGTGCAGAAGGTTTTTGTTGCACCGGGCAACGCTGGCACCGCCATCGAAGCCAAGTGCGAAAACGTCGCCATCGACGTGCTGGCCCTTGAGCAACTGGCCGACTTCGCCGAGAAAAACGTTTCCCTGACCATCGTCGGCCCGGAAGTGCCATTGGTGGCTGGCGTCGTTGACCTGTTCCGCGCCCGAGGTCTGGATTGCTTCGGCCCGACTGCCGGCGCTGCACAACTGGAAGGTTCGAAAGCCTTCACCAAAGACTTCCTCGCCCGTCACAAGATCCCGACGGCCGACTACCAGAATTTCACCGAGATCGAGCCGGCCCTGGCTTATCTGCGTGAAAAAGGCGCACCGATCGTGATCAAGGCCGATGGCCTGGCCGCCGGTAAAGGCGTGATCGTCGCCATGACCCTGGCCGAAGCCGAAGACGCCGTGCGCGACATGCTCGCCGGCAACGCTTTCGGTGACGCCGGTTCGCGCGTGGTGATCGAAGAGTTCCTCGACGGCGAAGAAGCGTCGTTCATCGTCATGGTCGACGGCAAAAACGTGCTGCCGATGGCCACCAGCCAGGATCACAAACGTGTGGGCGACGGCGACAGCGGCCCGAACACGGGCGGCATGGGTGCTTACTCCCCTGCCCCGGTGGTCACTGCCGACGTGCACAAGCGCGTGATGGATCTGGTGATCTGGCCGACCGTGCGCGGCATGGCTGAGGAAGGCAACGTCTACACCGGTTTCCTGTATGCCGGTCTGATGATCGACAAGGCCGGCAATCCGAAAGTTATCGAGTTCAACTGCCGCTTCGGCGATCCGGAAACCCAACCGGTGATGCTGCGCCTGCAATCGAGCCTGGTGCTGTTGGTCGAAGCCGCGCTGGCGCAAGCGCTGGACAAGGTTGAAGCACAGTGGGATCAACGCCCGAGTGTCGGCATCGTGCTGGCCGCTGGCGGCTACCCGGGCGACTACGCCAAGGGCGCGGCGATCAACGGTCTCGACACAGCGGCGAAGCTGGAAGGCAAAGTCTTCCACGCCGGTACTGCGCTGAAGGATGGCCAGGTTGTCACCGCCGGTGGTCGCGTACTCTGCGCCACTGCAATGGGCGCAAGCGTCGGTGAAGCGCAGCAGCAAGCGTACAAGCTGGCAGCAGCCATCGACTGGGAAGGCAGCTTCTACCGCAAGGACATTGGCTACCGCGCCATTGCCCGTGAACGTGGCGAAATTCAGGAATAAGCTGTTCATCAAGTCCGGCGAGGGATACCGTTCCTCGCCGGGCTGTTCCGCCGCGGCGCATCGTTATATTCTGGCATCAACCTACGAAGGGATTTCGCCGTGCGCTGGCTCAGGATTGCCATAAGCTTCACCGTCACGATGTTGACCTTGCTCTGCATGCTCCCGGCCCAGGCCACGCAAGGCAGTGGCTGGTCGGTATTGCTCGACGATCAGGGCAATCTGCAACTGAGCGACATCCGCTCCGCTCGCTACACCAATCAATTCAGCCCCATCGACCTTGAGCGCCTCACCGCGTCCGAGCCCGATGGTGCACTGTGGCTGCGCTTCAGACTGGCGCCGGGCAAGCACGAACAAGTGCTGCGCATCTTTGCCCCCGACCTCTCGCAGCTCAATCTGTACGTGCTCGACGGCGACCGGTTGATCGAGCAACGCAACACCGGCACCGAGCAACCGCAGGCCGAACGACCGTTGCCCAGCAGCGACTTCATGCTCGCCCTGCCGCAAAGCGACAAACCCCTCGACGTATATTTACGGATGGTCTCCGACCATCAATTGCGTCCGCACATCACCCTGCAATCGGCCGTGATGAGCGCGGCCAATCAAAACCATTCGCTGATTTTCGGTTTGCTGTTCGGCTGCCTCGCCATGCTCCTGCTGCATAACGTGGTGCGTTACAGCTATTCGCGTTCACGCAGCAGCTTGTGGCTGGCGGTTTGCGAAGGTCTGCTGGGCCTGAGCCTGTTGCTGCTGCTCAATCTGCTCGGGCCCTGGCTGCCGAACTGGCACGCGATCCAGACACCGGGCGCTTATCTGGCGCTGCTACTGACCGCCCCCGCCGGTTTGATGTTTGCTTATCGCTTCTTCGGCCCACTCGGCCCGCACGCGCTGAACAAGCTGCTGATGGCCGACATCCTGTTCATTGTCATCTGCAGCCTGCTGCTGTTGTTCGTCAACACACTGCCGCTGAACATCATCACCTACGCATTGGTGGCACTCGCCGGTCTGAGCATGTTGTTCGTCGGCGTCTATCACTGGCAGAAAGGTTACCGCCCGGCGCGGCTGTTTGTGGCCGCGATGGTGGTGTTCAACATCGGCACGCTGATTATTTTGCCGGCGCTGCTAGGCCTGACACTGGTGTCGCCGCAAGGCTTGATCATGACGCTGATGGCGTTCATCTGCGTCAGCGGTCTGTTGATGAGCATCGCCCTCGGCGAGCGTCAGCGCAGCATCACCGAAAGCCGTTTCAGCGTCAGCCGCGACCTCGCCGCGAGCAACGCCGAGATCAACGCCAAGGCCGAATTCCTCGCCAAGATCAGCCATGAAATCCGCACGCCGATGAACGGTGTGCTGGGCATGACTGAACTGCTGCTCGGTACGCCGCTGTCGGTCAAGCAACGCGATTATGTGCAGACCATCCACAGCGCCGGCAACGAACTGCTGACGCTGATCAACGAGATTCTCGACATCTCCAAACTCGAGTCCGGACAGATCGAACTGGACGATGTGCAGTTCGACCTCAATGCGTTGATCGACGATTGCCTGAGCATCTACCGCGCCAAGGCCGAACAGCAGAACGTCGAACTGATCAGTTTCATCCAGCCGCAAGTCCCGCGCGTCATCAGCGGCGATCCGACCCGCCTGCGCCAAACCTTGCTCAGCCTGCTGGAAAACGCCCTGAAGAAAACCGAAGAAGGCGAAGTGCTGATCGTCGTCGCCCTCGACGAGCGCAGCACCAAACCGCGTCTGCGCATCGCCGTGCAGGACAGCGGCGCGCCGATGGAGCAGGAAGAACGCGATGCGCTGATGCACGCCGAACTGCACAGCAAACACTTCCTCTCGGCGAATCGTCTGGGCGGAAATCTTGGCTTGGTCATCGCGCGGCAACTGATTCGTTTGATGCAGGGTGAATTCGGCATCAAGAGCGGCACCACGCAGGGCAGCACGTTGTGGCTGACTTTGCCGCTGGATCCGGATCGTCTCGAACACCCGACCTCCGATCTCGACAGCCCACTGCAAGGCGCGCGCGTACTGGTGGTCGACGACAACGACACCTGCCGCAAAGTGCTGGTGCAGCAATGCAGCGCCTGGGGCTTGAATGTCAGCGCCGTGCCGTCGGGCAAGGAAGCGCTGGCTCTGCTGCGCACCAAGGCGCACCTGCGCGATTACTTCGACGTGGTGCTGCTCGATCAGAACATGCCCGGCATGACCGGCATGCAGCTCGCGGCGAAGATCAAGGAAGACCCGAGCCTCAATCACGACATCCTGCTGATCATGCTCACCGGCATCAGCAACGCGCCGAGCAAGATCATTGCGCGCAACTCGGGGATCAAACGCATTCTGGCCAAACCGGTGGCCGGCTACACCCTCAAGACCACGCTGGCGGACGAACTCAACCAGCGCAACAAAGGTCAGGTGGTGTTCCAGCCGCAAGTGGTCACCGCGGCCACGGCGGCGAAAGTGCCGAGCGATTTCCGCATCCTCGTCGCCGAAGACAACACGATTTCGACCAAAGTGATTCGCGGCATGCTCGGTAAACTCAACCTGCAACCGGACACCGCCAGCAACGGCGAAGAAGCCCTGCAAGCGATGAAGGCGCAGCGTTACGATCTGGTGCTGATGGACTGCGAAATGCCTATTCTCGATGGTTTCTCGGCGACGCAACAATTACGCGCCTGGGAAGTCAGCAACCAGCGCATCCGCACGCCGATCGTTGCCCTGACCGCGCACATTCTTGCCGAACACAAAGAGCGCGCGCGTCAGGCCGGCATGGACGGGCACATGTCGAAACCGGTGGAATTGTCGCAGTTGCGCGAGTTGATCGAGCATTGGGTGGCTGAGCGTGATCAGCAGAATCGGACGGCTTCAACCTTTTGAGTGACGCGTCAGAGCGTCATGACTTGTTCGCCTCCGCAGACTCGTCAGCGAAGGTCAATAGCGCAACATTGGCCGCGATTCTGTTTTTGATTTTCAAAGCGACGTCATCACGCACCGGGTCATACAGCGTATGCGACAAGTTCGCCTTGGTGTAACGCAGACTCACCAGGCCTTCTACATCTTCGCCCCGGAACAGGTGCGCCAAAGGATTGGGGCTGAGTACCTGCCGAGTCTTCATTTCGACAAATACGCTGGAAAGCGAGGACGGCGAGCGAGCCACCATGATCAGCAAATGTACGTCCGTGGCTGGCATCGGCCTCTCGGGTGACGGCTCTCCGACCATTGCTTGCACATGACTGCGTAACAATTTGATGGCGGGGTCTGTTTCCGAAACGTTGATCAGTCGAGACAAGACTTCGCTGACCAGCGGCTCGCTGTCTGCCCCGGCATTCGCCAAGGCTGCCACCACCCATTCAACGACCGACTCGGTATTTTCGGGTGGAAGATACCGATCCTGCCGGGCTTTTACTTGCCTTAACCAAAAGCCATCGAAGACGTCTGCATAAGCGTCATACCAGTTAATGCCTGGCTGCTTTTCCAACTGCTTATTCGCCACTAACTGCGCAAACAATACGCAATTCACTGCATCATCAAAATCAGCAACATCTTCTGAAGCAGGCACAATCAGAATCGCAGCACCGACGATCATTACTGAATAATCAAGCTTCATATAAATGCCTCTCTGCTAAAAAAGGACAGTCAACATTGACTGTCCTTCCAGACACTTATCAGATGTCGTAATCGATTTTCTTGGTCGCGTGCTTGATCAACTTCTCTGCAATGACTGCGCGAGTAGCCTCTGCCACCAGATCATTCTTTTCGAACGATGTTTCACCGCGATACAGATTTACATTACGAATATCCACATCAACAAAAAGAACTTTGGTCGATGTGTTTTTACGAGCGAAACGCACCGCGCCAATGGCAAAAACAGTGACGCCGTTTACTTCGGTGCACGAACCGGCGGTCACACCGCACATGCCATTTTCGAGCAAGTTACGCTCATAAAGGGTCAGGGCAGTGTCACGCTTGGCCAGCGAGGCGATAGCTTCGCCCGCTACTTTCAGCATCAGCGCAGTGCTCGGGCCAGGAATGGCAAGACCGGCAACAACCGAGCCGAGAATCTCCAGTACCAATTTGTCCATGCGCACACTGGTACCGCCGACAGTCAAATCGCTGTAGTACTTGCTGATGGGCGACCAGCCGGCATTGGTCATGACTTCGCGAAACTGCATGTACCATTCTTTACCCTGGCTTTCCAGTGGATAGAACTTGTTCGCTACCAGCGACGCATAAAGAAAGGCGTTCTGAGCGTCAGTGCGATTGGCACCGGTCAAATTACCGCTGAAGGTCAGAATACCGTCACCGACGATAGAACCTTTACCGGGCTCTACGACATCGTCAGCGGAAGTGAACAGGCCGCGCGGCTGAATAAGTTGCGGCTCACCCAGATCATAATCCTTCAGACTTTGAACGCACGCAGAAATATAGCTTTGGCTTACAACTTGATTAGACACAATAGAATCCTTACTTATCATTAAACAAGTTCCTCATGAACTTGCTGAAAGAACAATAACCAAACCCATCACAACTGACAAACCCAAACATGTAACACTATATCCGGAAGTAATTACACACATTCAACAGCCTCTGCCTAGTTGCGCCACATCATAAAAAAGCAAAACAACATCCACAGATATTTGATCGGCTGATAGACTCCATTTCACCCTACTCCGGATGCGAGCCGATACCATGCTCCATGTGTTGTTCAGCGTTTACCTGAAGATGCTCGTGCTCTATAGCCCGTTCTTCGTGCTGTCCTGCTTTATCAGCCTGACTCGCGGTTACTCGCGCAAGGAGCAACGGCGTCTGGCGTGGAAAGTCGCGCTGGCAACATTGATCTCCAGCGTCTTGCTGTACCTGTTCGGACGGGTGATTTTCGATGTGTTCGGCATCACCGTGGACGCCTTCCGCATCGGCGCCGGCAGCGTGCTGTTCATTTCGGCGCTGGGGATGGCGCAGGGCAAACCGGCGGTGCAGGCCGACAACGTTCAGCAAGACGTGACCATTGTGCCGCTGACCATTCCGATCACCGTCGGCCCCGGCACCATCGGCGCGTTATTGGTGATGGGCGTGAGCCAACCGCATTGGGACGATAAGCTCACGGCGATCATGAGTATCACACTGGCCAGTTTTACGGTTGGCGTGGTGTTGTACCTGTCGAACCGGATCGAACGGATTCTCGGCGATCAGGGTTTGCAGATTGTCAGTCGCTTGATGGGGCTGTTCGTCTGTGCGCTGGCGGCGCAGATTATTTTTACCGGGGTGAAGGGTTATCTGGTGCCCTGAGCTGAATTTACCGTAATGAACATATGGAAAGCGGCTCCGAAGAGCCGCTTTTTTTTGCCTTGACTGCTTGTTCCCTGATCACGGCCAATCGCCATAAAACACCCTAGGAAATTACGCTCAAGAAACTTAGTCTCTTCGACAATTCAGCGTCATTTATTTACGAATAATTGGTTGAAATCCTGCTGCCATTAGTGAAAAAACAGCAACCACTATTTATTTCCCTTCGAGACCCACAACACCCAGTCATTGTCTACTGTGATTTCTGACAGTAGACGAGCCGCTAATCAGGCGAATAATCTCCTACTCAGGTTAAATCAACCTGCTGATCAATCCCATATAGGAAAGCCCTAATGAGCAATGCGAGTGAAACACCTAACGCTTCAGGTTTTATTAGCTTGGAACGAGATGACGGCAAGCTGTTTCATACAAAAAATGTCTCCACCGTAGGAGGCTTCCATTTAAGAGGAGAACTGGAAGACGAATCGTTCGAACTTTCTGTTGCCAACGAAACCCCGCCAGGAACTTATACTTACCCTGACAAAAAAAACAGATTATCTGCACGTTTCATGAAAAGCATTCAAAAATTTCCTCCTGCGCCACCGACCGAATACGCTATCAGCGCAGGCACAGTCACTCTGGAAGTCGCCAGTACAGAACAGATGAAAGGCTCACTCGCCATCACATTAAAAAGCAAAGCAGGAGAACTACTTAAGCTTAAAGGCAGCTTCGATGTAAGCGTTTCACCCTGAAAACGCATTGTGTATCCATAAATGACACTTTCTAATAAAGCAGCGAAGAAACCCATTTCATTTGCGGCTTCTTCCGCTTGCTTTGCGATAAATACCCTCTGAAAGCAACGCCATCGTCATCACTTTAGCTTCTAGCGAATAGAGCAACTCGAAGTCAGGATTTCGGTTTAGTCCCATACCAGCGCGGCGTGTAAACCCAATCACCCCCAGTTGCGCGAGGAAAGGTGCAAGTGGTCGACGAACCGATCAACACCATCGTGCGCATGTCGACCTGATCCGGTGTCAGCGCGCCCAGCGTGGTGGTGCGCAATGTTTGCCCCGGTCGGCCAATGTCCCGCCCCAACACCACTGGCGTTTCTGGCGTGCGGTGTTGCGCGACGATTTCCAGCGCTCGCCCCAACTGCCATGGACGCGCCTTGGAAATAGGGTTGTAGAAGGCCAGCGCCAGATCCGCTTCCGCCGCCAGATCCAGACGTTTCTCGATAATCGACCACGGCTTGAGGTTGTCCGACAGCGACATCACGCAGAAGTCGTGCCCCAGCGGCGCACCGGCCTGTGCGGCGGTGGCCAGCGATGCCGAGACACCCGGCAGAATTTCCAGATCGACGCTGTGCCACGAGGGATCATCCGACTCGTGCAGCGCTTCGAGCACCGCCGCTGCCATGGCGAACACGCCGGGATCGCCCGAAGAAACCACGATCACCGAACGGCCTTCGGCGGCCAGTCGGAAAGCGTGACGGGCGCGCTGCATTTCTTCGCGGTTGTCGGTGCAATGCTGCACTTGATCGTCGCGAAACGGGCCGGCCATGCGCACATAGGTTTCGTAGCCGAGCACATCGGTACAACGCGCCAGTTCGGCTTTGACGGCGGGCACCATCAGTTCGGCAGCGCCGGGGCCAAGACCGATGACGGCGAGACGACCGCGTGGGCGGCCGACATGGGCAATGTCCAGCGGCTGCTCGGCAATCGCGATGACGAGGTTGTTTGCGGTCACGATGCTCGCTGAAGGTACGGCATCAAGTGCCAATGCTTCGAGATCAGTTTGCGCAGCGACAAACCGCAGCGGCACGCCCAGTTCAAGCGCTGCATCACGCAAGTTCGCCGAAGCCATTTGACTGTCAGCGACGACCAGACACGCCAGCGATTGCAGCGCAATTTTTGCTTGCTGCAATGCTTTGCGAACGGCGCTCGGCAGATCGGCAACGTCAGCACTGACCGCCACCGCCACACTGCGCGGATAAATCAGTAATTCGTTGGCGCTGACTTCACGCTCAGCACTGCTTACATGAATCGAACGCTGCGCCTGCGGGTCTTCCGGCAGTTGCGCGTGATCCAGCCACGGCGCCTCGCCTTCAATACGCACGCTGTGCCCGGCCAGCAGATCGGAGACAAAACGCTTGCCCAGTTCCAGATCGGCGAGCGCATAACCGCTGGGTGGATTGAGCAGGCAAGTGCCGAAGCGCAATTCGCCACTGGTGGTGATTGCCGCCGTCACTTGCAGCCCGGCAGCGATTTCCCGCGCCATGACATTCACCCCACCGAGGCCGCCGAGCAGCGGCACCACCGCGCTGCCGTCTTCAGCCACCGCGAGCACGGCAGGTTCGGCGCCCTTCTCCAGCAACAGCGGCGCCAGTGTGCGGATGACAATGCCCGCCGCACACAGGGCAATGATCGGCGTGTTGTGCTGATACAGATCGCGCAAGGTCGCGCCGAATTCCTGATAGCTGCAATCGGCGCCTTCAACGCGCCCGGCGAGGCCGTGGATCTGCGCCGCCGGATAGACCTGCTGAATGCGACGGGCCGTGGCCAGGCTGGCCTGACCAAGAATGACGATCGCGGGTATTGAGTGAGTCATCAGCCCTGCCACCGTTCGCCCGGCACGATAATCAGCGAGAAATATGGCGAGGACATCGGCTCAACCTGATCCATCGGCACGATCTTCTGATTGGCCATGGTCGCGCGCTCGACGTAAAGCGCACGCTCGGCCAGACCGAGTTCTTCCAACACCTGACGCACCTTCGGGAAGTTACGCCCCAGTTTCATGATCACGGCGGCGTCAGCATCCGCCAGACGTCGCTTCAATTCTTCATGGGGCAACACGCCGGAGAGCACCGACAGGCTCTGATTGCGATACACCAGCGGCGCACCCAACACCGAAGCGCCACCGAGCATCGAGCAAACGCCCGGCACCACTTGCGCTTCATAGCGCGTGGCGAGGCGATCGTGCAGGTACATATAGGAGCCGTAGAAGAACGGATCACCTTCGCAAATCACCGCGACATCGCGACCGGCATCGAGATGCGCGGCGACGGTTTCGGCGGCTTCATCGTAGAAGTCGCTGATGACTTGTTCGTAGGAAAGAGGTGCCGGCAGCGCTTCGGTAGTCACCGGATACACCAGCGGCAGCAGGTTCTGCGCTACTTGCAGGTGCGCTTCGATGATGCCGAACGCGTTGCCCTTTTTGCCCTTGGCGACGAAGTACGCGACCACTGGCGATTCGCGCAGCAAGCGCAGCGCCTTGACGGTAATCAGTTCCGGATCACCGGGGCCGACGCCCAGGCCAATCAAACGTCCTTTAGCCTGCATCATTCGATCTCCGTGGCGAGGGCATTGACGGCGGCGGCGGCCATGGCGCTGCCACCGAGGCGGCCTTGCATGATCACGAACGGCACGCCACGGCTGTCGGCGGCCAGTGCCGCTTTCGATTCGGCAGCGCCGACGAAGCCGACCGGGAAGCCCAGAATCAGCGCCGGTTTTGGTGCGCCGGCATCGAGCATTTCCAGCAGATAGAACAGCGCAGTCGGCGCGTTGCCGATCACCACAACACTGCCTTCAAGGTGCGGACGCCAGAGCTCCAGCGCAGCGGCGGAACGAGTGTTGCCCAGTTGGCGCGCCAGCTCCGGCACGCTGTCGTCGCGCAAGGTGCAGATCACTTCGTTGTTGGCCGGCAGACGCGCACGAGTCACGCCTTCAGAGACCATCCGCGCATCACACAGAATCGGCGCACCGGCGGCCAGCGCCTCGCGCCCGGCCTTGCCCGCGCCTTCGGAAAACTGCAGACCGTCGATGGCCTCGACCATGCCGCAGGCGTGAATCACCCGCACCGCGAGTTTTTCCAGATCGGCCGGGATTCGCGCGAGGTTGGCTTCGCTGCGAATGATCGCGAAGGAGTTGCGATAGATCTCCTGACCGTCGCGGATGTAATCAAGCATCAAGGGGGCTCCGGGAGCGGGCGTCGAGCAGGGTCGCGGCCGCTTCAATAGTAAGATTGCGTGCGTGCAACGCGCCGAAACCCGGCAGCGTCGCATCGCGAAAATAGAGGTCGTAATGACCGGGGCTGACCGCCAGCAACGTCACCGGCGCACGGTGCGCGGCGGCGCAGGAGCGCGAGCAACCGGACAGGTGCACGCTGAGCGCCGAGGGCAGCAGCGTCGCCAGATGGCGGGCGTCCTGTTTGGTGTCGGCGAGGCCTTTGCCGCAGCCGTTGGAACCGGTGCAGGCAATCAGGCGCGACAGCGGTTCGCTCGGCTCGGTCAGCAGGTTGAGTTGCTTGAGGCCTTGCAGCACCTCGGCGGCGTCAGTGATTTTGACGTCGGGCAGCAACAGGCTTTGCCACGGGGTGAAACGCAGGTGGCCGTTGCCGAACTGGCGAGCCAGTTGTGCAACACCGCGCAGCATTGTCGGATCGAGACGACCGAGCGCTGGTACGGCGCCGATGTACACCAAATCCAAGGCGTTTTGCGGATGAACGCCGAAGTGCAGATCGTCCGCCGCTGGCACACGCTCCCAATCGCTAGCGGCCAGCAGGTTCAAGCGCTGATCCAGTTTTTCGAGAAACAGCTCAGGCGTCATTTCGCTGAGCAAATGGCGCATCCGTGTTTGCTCGGGCCGCGCCAGTTCAAGGAACAGCTCCAGCACCGCAACGACCAGCGCATGGCCATTTTCCAGCGCCAACGCACCAAGCGCACGATCCGTCGGGCAACCGGCCAGACCGAATGCCAGCAATGTCTCGCCGTCCTTTTTGAAGGCCGACAACCATAGGTCATGCGGGTGTTCGAGCATCGTCAAGGCTTCAGCGCCGTCCAGTTGCACGGCGAACTTGGCGCTCAACTCATGAAAGCGCGGATGGTTTTGCAGGGTGTCGAGGATCTGTTCGGCGAGTGGACGGGTGTCGAGGTGCATCTGCTGGTCGATCCCGGCAGCGGGGCTGAGCATCAGATTGCGCACATCGTCGGCGGCTGCGGATCGCGGGCCGAGGCCGGCAGCCAGCAAGCTGTCGATCAATGCCGCTGATTGCGCGCCGATTCCGCGAATCTGCAAATTGGCGCGGTTGGTCGCCTCGATCGCGCCGCTGGCAAAGTGTTCGGCGGCGTCGGCCACCGCGTCTGCCTGATCAGCCGACATCGAACCGCCATTGAGTTTGATCCGACAGATTCCGCCGTCCAGCGCCTGGACAATACGCAGCAACCCCGGACAGGCCGAGGGGCGTAAAGCGCGGGTAATCGGGTGTTCGTTCAAGGGGTGACCGGCTGGCTGACAGCGCTGTGAGGGCGAAAGGTCGCCATTATGCCTGCTTTGCCCAAGCGCATGAAAACGCCTGCCGGTCGGTTTGTGCATTCTCGGTCATTTCCACAACGGAAAATCTCTGCGCCGGCCCTTCAGAGTTCGTAATCCTCGAAATTGAATTTGATCCCTTGCATGGCCTTCAGCACACTCGGGCGCCGTGCTTCCATTACGCGCCGGCTGATAACCACCTTGCGCGCCAGCACATCCAGTTGCGACATGACCTGGGTTATTTCCCAAAACAGAAAGTCTGTGCTCATTCTGGATTTGATAAACCGGATGTTGCTGACCACCAACTCCATGTCGCCATCGGCGTTGTAACTGATGGGCATGATTTTGAGGTCGAATGCTTTGCCACTGATCCCTTTTACTTTGCTCAATAGATCAATATCTCGCTCAAGCGCGCCCAGCCCCCTGTTCACGCCATCGACCTGTCCAATAGTTAACAATGGTGACGCCAGTTTCGACCAGATTTGCCGGACACTTCCGTCAAACTCTTTCTGAACATACTCGATCGGCTGATGATCGCGGTTCCAGCCATACGACCACAGCACATCGGCGTAGTAATCAATCCAACGTCCCGGCTGGGTTTGACTGTTATAGATGATATCGGCCTGTCGTTGCGCCAGATAAGTACAGTTCATCGCAAACTGATAGTCCGCACAGGACTGCCCTTGCGTACCGGTCAATACGATATCGCCAACGAGCGTCGCATTATGTTTTACGTCGTCCATGTAAAGTCCATCTCCCTATTACTTAAGCGCCGTTGCGGCGCGTACTCATAAACCTGCAAAACACGCTAGATTTTTAACAGGCACTATTACTTTCGAATGCCGTCAACTCGCCAACATCAAACTAACAAAGTTATTTATATCGCCCATGACTTTTCAACTACATAAAATTTCATGGCTGAGCGCCAAGCTTCACAAGTCGAGTTATCATGCGGCGTTTGCACACGCGCACGAGAGTAAGGAACGGCATGACACCCTGGCTGACAGTTGTGGGAATCGGTGAAGACGGCTTCAAAGGCCTGGGCAAAAATGCCCGCCGCGCCTTGATGAATGCCTCGCGAGTCGTCGGTGGCCAACGCCAACTGGATTTGCTGCCGGTGTGCATTCGCGGCGAACGGCAATTGTGGCCGAGCCCGTTTTCTCTCGCGCCGGTGCTTGAGCAGCGCGGCGAAGCGGTCTGTGTGTTGGCCAGCGGCGATCCGATGTTCTATGGCGTTGGCGCCAGCCTGGCGCGGCAGGTACCGAGCGATGAGATGCTGATTCTGCCCGCACCGTCGTCCTGCTCACTGGCGGCGGCAAGGCTGGGCTGGCCGTTGCAGGAAGTGAGCATCGTGTCGTTGGTGGCGCGGCCACTGGCAGCGCTCAATGCGCAGTTGTTCAGCGGCGTGCGGTTGCTGCTGTTGAGCAATGACGGACAGAGCCCGGCGGCGGTTGCGCAATTGCTGCGTGAACGCGGTTTTGGTTCGAGTCGCATGAGCGTGTTCGAACACTTGGGTGGCGATGCCGAGCAACGGATCGACGCCAGCGCCCACGACTGGAACCTTGCCTCGACTGCCGACCTCAACGTGATCGCCCTCGAATGCCTCGCCGACGCCAACACGCCACGCTTGTCTCGCCTTGCAGGCCTGCCGGACTCGGCGTTCAAACATGACGGCCAACTGACCAAACGCGACCTGCGTGCCATCACCCTCGCCCGCCTCGCCCCGACGCCCGGCGAATTGCTCTGGGACGTCGGCGCCGGCAGCGGCTCGATCGGCATCGAATGGATGCGCGCACATCCGAGCTGTCGCGCGCTGGCCATCGAAGCCGATGACGGCCGTCAGCAATTGATCGAGCTCAACCGAGATGCGTTGGGCGCGCCCGGTTTGCAGTTGATTCGCGGCAAGGCTCCCCAAGCGCTGCAAGGTCTGGAGCGCCCGGATGCGATTTTCATCGGCGGCGGCGTCACCCGTGAGGGCGTGCTTGAAACGTGCTGGGAACGGCTCAAACCCGGCGGGCGTCTGGTGGCCAACGCCGTGACCCTGCAAAGTGAAGTCACCCTGATGAGCTGGCGCGAACGTTTCGGCGGTGAGCTGACGCGCATTCATGTCGCGCAGGCGCAGCCGCTGGGCGAGTTTGATACATGGCGACAAGCGTTGCCGATCACTTTGCTTGATCTGGTTAAACCCTTCGATGCGTAAACGAATCCTGCTGCTCGGCGGCGTCACCGAAGCACTCGCCATCGCCCGTACGCTGGGGCCGGAGCACATTTACAGCCTCGCCGGTGTCGGTCGTGTGCCGACCGATCTGACCTGTCAGGTGCGCGTCGGCGGTTATGGCGGTGCCGAAGGTCTGGCGCAGTTTATTCGCGCGGAAGGCATCGACCTGCTGCTCGACGCCACGCACCCGTACGCCGCACAGATCAGCCAGAACGCCGCCACCGCTGCGCATCTGACCGGCATCCCCTGCTGGGCCCTGCGCCGCCCGGCGTGGCAGCCGCAAGCGGGCGATGACTGGCGCGAAGTCAGCGACTGGGCGGAGCTGATCAATGCCCTCAAACCCTTCCGCCGTCCGCTGTTTACCCTTGGCCGAGAACCGTTGCAGCACCTCGATGAAATCCCCGCCGAGCAATTCTGGACGCTGCGCGCCCTCGACGTTTATCCCGGCAACGAACGCTGCGAAGTCATCGGCGCGCGCGGGCCGTTTCTGATCGACGATGAACGCGCCTTGTTCGAACGCCAGCAGATCGATGTGCTGATCAGCAAAAACAGCGGCAGCACCGCCACCGAGCCGAAACTGGAAGCGGCACGCGAGCGTGGAGTGCCGGTGCTGGTGTTGAAGCGGCCGGTGTTGCCGGGGGTTGATCGGGAGTTTGGGTCGGCGTCTGAAGTCCTCGCGGCCCTCACGACTGAAGGCCTGATTTGAAAGGTTAGAAACCTTGAGGACGCCTTCGCGGGCAAGCCCGCTCCCACAGGGTTCGCGGCGTTCGCATTTTCTGCGTACGCCATCAATCACTGTGGGAGCGGGGTTGCTCGCGAAGGCATCTTTGTGGCCAACCCCACGACCTGAGTCCTACAGCAAAAGTGGACGAAACCCACAACTACTTAGAAAACGGCCGACTGTCCGCATCTTGAGCGAGGCTTTACGCTCTCAGCCTTCAAACCCAAGAGCGCCGATTGCCAATGTCCGAGAAATTCGCCCGCTTCGACGTTCAGGACTATCTCAAAACCCCTTCCGACCTAAGCCAATACATCAAAGCTTGTGATGTAGATGACTCAGGCGATGGGCAACTGATCCGAGCTGCGCGTCGAGATGTCATGCAAACAATTCGCGCACGAATACAAAGTGACCCGGACTTCGCCCAAGCAATGCGGATCGAAGCCGCTACACTCTTCCATAATGGCGAAATCGAGTTGGCGCGCAGACTCCTCAAACTTTTAAACGAGGCGCTGCGACACCAAACCGCACGACGCTTTTTTACTTATCGGCCCTGATCAGGCTAAATAGCCCGCGCCTGATCGCCCACCCAAATGGATCTCTCCCATGAACCGACAACGGCTAGCATTTGCCTGGATCGCCTGCTTTGCAGTGCTGTTCAACATGCTCGCCATGCCGATGACGGGGGCGATGGCGCAGGCGGCCAATTCACCGGCCGAACAGTTGCTGTGGAGCAGTTTCTGCACCGGCAGCGGGACGAAGATGGTGGCGATCAACATCGGCGCTACCGATCAAAAAGCGCCGGCCAACGACACGCATTCCAACATGCAGCATTGCTGGTGTTGCTCGGGTTCTGCGCCATTGGTGGCGTTGCCGGGCCATTCGCCGCAGCTGTATTTCGCCCGCTATGAAAGCAATCACAGCGTCGCGCCGCTCTCACTGCAAACCCCTACTCCGCGCCAGCAATGGCCGAGCCTCAATCCCCGCGCCTCTCCTCTGGTTTGATTTGTTCTCGCAATTGACCTGCGTTTCAAATCGTTCTGGAGAACTGCCATGTTGAACAAACTCATCGTCATCGCTGCGCTGTTGCTGCCCGCGTGCTTCGCCAATGCCCACGAATACAAGGCTGGCGAGATTGAAATCGCCCACCCGTGGTCGCAGGAATTGCCGCCGAATGCGCCGACCGTAGCGGCGTATTTCGTGATTCACAACGGCGGCAAAACGGCTGACCGCTTGCTCAGCGTCGACTCGCCGATCGCCCCCCAAGCGCAGTTGCATGAGCATGTGATGCAGGGCGATCTGATGAAGATGCAGCAGGTGCCGAGCGTGGAAATCCCTGCTGGCGGCAACGTGATATTTGCGCCGATGGCCTATCACGTGATGCTGCTCAACCCGACTGATCGCAGCCTGCTCACGGACGGCAAGCAATTCCCGCTGACGATGCATTTCGAGAAGGCCGGCGACGTCACCGTCGAAGTTTCGGTGCAGAAGAAGCCCCCGGAAACCACGCAGGCTCACGCGCACGCTCAGTAAGCCTTCCGGCAGATTCCGCCCATGCGCCCGCTGAGCGCCAGGCCCTCCGCGCCACGCCGTCAGACTGAACACCTGACTCGCGGCAGCTGGATCGCCCTGTTCGCCATGTTGATGATTTTCATCGGCCCACTGATTTCTCAGTCGATGCCGATGGATCAGCACGCCTCGACCTCCCTGCCAATGAGCATGGACATGTCGATGGACATGCCGGGGATGGATCACTCCGGACACGACGCGAAACCCAGCGCCGAACATTGCCCGCCACAATCCTCGCACCACGTGCTGTGGGAAAAATGCGGCTATTGCAGCCTGCTGTTCAATTGCCCGGCACTGACCGGCGGCGGCGATTTCGTCGCCTTCAACATCCCGCCACTCAACACTTTCACTCCGCCCTCCCCGCGCCTGGGCCACGCCCGGCAAACCTTCTTCCCCGGCGCCCGCAGCCGCGCCCCGCCCATCGCCACGTAAACACGCACCTTTGATTGCACACGGTTGAGAAGACAGCTTCAGGCTGCCGGCCGTGTCGTTTACGACTGTTTGATGGAAATTGTCATGTCCAGGTTTGCTGCTGTTTCACGCTCGGGTTCCGCCCCGGCGTCCTTCGCTTTGAACGAATCACGGATTCGTTTCAGGCATGCTAGCGCCGTCCTTTGCGGCGTCCTGCTGTCCCCGTTGGTGTTGGCCGATGATCACACCGGCCACAACGAAGAACTGAGCCCAACGGTGATCACCGCGATCGCGCCGAGCTCACCGCTGACCATCGTTACCAACCCAAAAGATCCACGCCAACCAGTGCCGGCCAGTGACGGCGGCGATTATCTGAAAACCATTCCGGGTTTTGCGCTGGTGCGCAATGGCGGCACCAACGGCGATCCGGTATTGCGCGGCATGTTCGGCTCGCGCCTGAATATCCTCACCAACGGCAGCATGCTGCTCGGCGCCTGCCCGGGCCGGATGGATGCGCCGACCTCGTACATCTCGCCGGAGACCTACGACAAACTTACCGTGATCAAAGGCCCGCAAACCGTGCTTTGGGGCCCGGGAGCCTCGGCGGGCACAGTGTTATTTGATCGCGAACCGGAGAGCTTTGGCGAACTCGGCACGCGGGTGAACGCCAGTGTCCTGGCCGGTTCTCACGGACGTTTCGACAAAGTGGTCGATGCCGCTGCCGGTGGCCCGTTGGGTTACGTGCGAGTGATCGGCAACACCGCGCATTCCGACGATTACCGCGACGGCAACAACGACATCGTCGCCTCGCGCTACGACAAGTGGAACGGCGACGTCGCGGTCGGCTGGACGCCGGATGCCGACACCCTGATCGAACTCACCGCCGGCAAGGGCGACGGCGAAGCACGCTACGCTGGGCGCGGCATGGACGGCTCGCAATTCCTGCGTGAAAGCCTCGGTCTGCGCTTCGAAAAATCCAACATCACCGACGTGCTGGAGAAACTCGAAGCGCAGGTCTACTACAACTACGCCGACCATGTTATGGACAACTACACCCTGCGCACGCCGTCGGGCACCGGCATGATGGCCGGGCCCATGGCGTCCAATGTCGACCGTCGCACCCTCGGTGCGCGGATCAAAGCGACCTGGCGTTGGGCCGACATTCAACTGATCACCGGCCTCGACGCGCAGACCAACGAGCATCGCCAGCGCAGTTCAATGGGCGTCGACACCTACAAAGATCTGCCCTACACCAAGGACGCCGATTTCCATAACTACGGCGTGTTCAGTGAAATGACCTGGTACGCCGCCGACCGCGATCGGCTGATCACCGGCGCCCGCGTCGACCGCGCCTCGGCCAAGGATTATCGGCAAACCAGCGGTTCGGGAATGATGACCCGCCCCAATCCGACCGCCGACGACACCCGCGCCGACACCCTGCCCAGCGGCTTCGTGCGCTACGAGCATGACCTCGCTGGCAGCCCGACCACGCTCTACGCCGGCCTTGGTCACGCGCAGCGCTTTCCGGATTACTGGGAGCTGTTCTCGGCGAGCAGCGGCCCGGTCGGTTCGCTCAACGCGTTCGATTCGATCAAACCGGAGAAAACCACGCAGTTCGATTTCGGCGTGAACTACAAGAGCGCCGATCTGGAAGCCTGGGCCTCGGGCTACATCGGCGTGGTGCGCGATTACATCCTCTTCGATTACACCCCGGGAATGATGGGCATGAGCACCTCGCGCGCCGAGAACATCGACGCGCGAATCATGGGCGGTGAACTCGGTGCCGCGTATCAACTCACCGACAACTGGAAGACCGATGCAACCCTGGCCTACGCCTGGGGCAAGAACAGCAGCGACGGTTCGGCCCTGCCGCAAATGCCGCCGCTGGATGCACGCTTCGGTCTGACCTATACCAAAGACAACTGGAGCGCCGGCGCACTGTGGAGGGTGGTTGCCGCGCAAAACCGTATCGACCAGAACAAGGGCAACGTGGTCGGCAAGGATTACGACAAGAGTTCGGGCTTCGGCGTGTTCTCACTCAACGGTGCCTACCGGATCAACAAAAACTGGAAGGTCAGCAGCGGCGTCGACAACCTGTTCGGCAAGGCTTACGCCGAACACCTGAACCTGGCGGGCAACGCCGGATTCGGCTACCCGGCCAACGACCCGCAAGCCATCAATGAACCGGGGCGCACGCTCTGGACCAAGGTGGACATGAGTTTCTGACAGGCAACACCCACCCATGTGGGAGCGGGCTTGCTCGCGAAGGCGGCATGCCAGGCGACATCAATGTTGAATGTGCCGCCGCTTTCGCGAGCAAGCCCGCTCCCACAGTGAATGCAGTGTTGCAACCTGAATGAACAACTAGAAGATCCAAGCCAAGCGGAGCACACGTGATGAATCAGCCCAAACCGAATTTCTACAACCTGGCCTGGCGTTGGCATTTTTACGCCGGGCTCTTCGTCGCCCCTTTCATGGTGATGCTGGCCCTGACCGGCATGATTTACCTGTTCAAACCGCAACTCGATTCATTGATGTACAGCAGCCTGCTCAACGTCCCCGCCGGTCATCACAGCGTCCCGGCCGATGACTTGCTGCAACGGGTAAAAAGCGCTTATCCACAAGGCCAGGTCACCCAATACCTGCCGCCGGTCAACGCCGAACGCAGCGCGCAATTTGTGGTGACCAACGCCGGTCACGAACTCAACGTGTTCGTCGATCCGTACCACGGCGACATCCTCGGCGAACAAGATGCCAAGCAAAACCTGCAAGCCATCGCCCGCGCGATTCACGGCGAATTGATGATCGGCACCGTCGGTGACCGTCTCATCGAAATGGCCGCCGGTTGGGGCGTGGTGTTGGTGGTGTCCGGGCTGTTTCTGTGGTGGCCGCGCGGTCAGGCAGCAGGCATTTTGTGGCCTCGGTTGAACAGTCGCGGTCGTGTGTTGTGGCGGGATCTGCACGCGGTCACCGGGTTCTGGGGCGCGACATTGCTGCTGGTGATGCTGCTCAGTGGTATGACCTGGACCGGTTTCTGGGGCAAGCAATACGCGCAAGTGTGGAACGTGTTCCCTGCGGCGATGTGGGACAACGTGCCGACCTCCGATGTTGAAGCGCGAACCCTTAACAGCGCCACCCGCCAGACCGTGCCTTGGGCAATGGAAAACACGCCGATGCCGATGTCCGGCGACCACGCCGAACACATGGCCCACGGCGGCGCCAACGCTGGCCCGGCGGCACCGAGCATCAGCCTGCAAGACGTGCAAAACATCGCCACCGCGCGCAAGGTCGAACCGGGTTACAGCATCACCCTGCCGAACACCGCCACCGGCGTGTTCACCATCGCCGTGTTCGCCGACGATCCGCGCAACGACGCCACCCTGCACGTCGACCAATACACCGGCAAAGTCCTCGCCGATGTGCGTTTCGAACAATACGGCACGGTTGCCCGCGCCACCGAAATCGGCGTGATGCTCCACGAAGGCAAGATGTTCGGCACCTTCAATCAGATCGTCGTGTTGCTGATCTGCCTGATGATTCTGCTCAGTGCCGTCAGCGGTGTGGTGATCTGGTGGAAGCGTCGGCCACAGGGCAAATTCGGCGTGCCACCGCTGCGGCATGACCTGCCGAAATGGAAAACCGGCGTGGTCATCATGCTTGCGCTGGCGGTGATTTTTCCGCTGGTGGGGGCTTCGCTGGTGGTGGTGTGGTTGCTGGATCGACTGCTGCTGTCGCGGTTTGGTCGCCAACCTGAATCTGCCTCAACTTCATCATGAAACAGGCGAGATGCGCGATTTAGACAGCTCTATAGACTGCCGGGGCTTATATGCCGGCAATTTTTAGTGTTACTGTATAACTCGAATTTGCCATTCTGCCCACGACCACAAGTCGTGGGCTTTTCATTTGATGAAGTGATCCACCGTACCGATGAACAAGTACCTCTTGTCCAGCCTCTGCCTGTTCGCCATGAACAATGCCCACGCCGACAGCGCCCCCCTGACGTTGCCCACCGGCACCATCAGCGCGCCCGCCGTTGACGATGCAACCGTCAGCCTCACCACGCCGACCACCGCCGGTTCGCGGCTGAACCTCAGCGCCATGCAAACCCCGGCCAGCGTTGAAAGCCTCAGCGGCGAGCAAGTCCGCGCGCGCGGCGATCGCAGCGTGCAGGACGCGGTGTCGCGCAGCACTGGCATCAGCCGCACCGGGACGCCGGGCGATGGCGGCACATCGTTGCAGGCGCGCGGTTTCACCGGGCAGAGTTCGGTGATGCAGTTGTATGACGGCAACCGCATGTACACCGGCATGGGCACCGTCACGTTCCCGGTCGACACCTGGTCGGTCGAGCGTGTCGATGTGCTGCGTGGCCCGGCGTCGGTGTTGTACGGCGAAGGCGCGACCGGGGCGGTGGTCAACGTTCTTCCGAAGAAGCCATTCGAGGGCGACATCGAAAATCATCTGCGCGTCGGTTACGGCTCTTACGACAGCCAACAGCAGGCCTTCGACAGCGGCGGTTCACTGAGCGATACGTTGAGCTATCGCCTCAATCTCAATCGTCTGCGCAGCAACGGCTGGATCGATCACGGCGACGCCTCCAGCGACTTCGTCAGCGCGGCACTGCGCTGGCAGGCCAGCGAAGATCTGGCGTTTACCCTCGCCCACGATTACGGCGATCAGCACCCGCAAAACTACTTCGGCACGCCGTTGATCAACGGCCATTTGCAGGACAGCCTGCGTTACAAGAACTACAACGTGCGCGACGACAAACAGCATTACAACGATCAGTGGACGCGTCTGACCAGCGACTGGCAGATCAACGACTCGGTCAGCGCCAGCAACGAGCTGTACTACCTCAAAGCCCAGCGCCGCTGGCAGAACGCCGAGAACTACAACTTCGACGCGGGCACGCAGCAACTGAGCCGCAGCGGTTATTTCGGCATCGGCCATAAACAAGAGCAGGTTGGCGACCGTCAGACCTTCACCTTCAAACATTCGCTGTTCGGCCTCGACAGCCAGACCGTCAGCGGCGTCGAATACAACCGCATCCGCTTCCAGCTCAACAGCAACTCACCGTTCAACGACGTGTTGCCGACCGGTCAGGCCGTGGATCTGTATCACCCGCAGGTCGGCACTTTCGAGAGCGCCGACCCTTATCGCGATCAGTTCGACAGCACCACCAAACAGATGTCGGTGTTCGCCGAGAACCGCACGCAGTTGAGTGAGCGCTGGTCGCTGGTGACCGGTGTGCGCCGCGATTACGTGCACGTCGATCGCAATAATCTGCTCGATGGCAGTCAGAGCGACAAGACCCTGACCGGCAACAACTGGAAGGCCGGGCTGGTGTTTGCGTTGACGCCGGACACGTCGTTCTACGGCCAGATGGCGACCAGCACCGACGGTATTGGCGGGCTGATTTCTCTGAGCCCGAGCCAGCAGCAGTACGATCTGTCGACCGCGCGCCAGACTGAAGTCGGCTTGAAGCAATTGTTCTGGGATCAGCGCGGCGAGTTCACCTTGGCAGCGTATCGCATTGTGAAAAAGAAGCTGCTGACTGACGATCCGGGCAACCCGACGCTTAAGCAGCAAGTGGGTCAGCAGTCGTCTAACGGTCTGGAAGCGAGCCTCGATCTGCAATTGCCGCACGCCTGGCAACTGCAAGCGAATGCGGCGATCGTGAAGGCCAAGTACGACGATTTCTCAGAGGTGGTGAACGGCCAGACGCTGTCGTATAACGGCAATCGCCCGGTGGACGTACCGAGGCGTACGGCCAACCTTTGGTTGAACAAAGCGCTTAGCGATGATCTCAAGGCCGGCGCCGGTGTGCGGTATGTTGATGCGCGTTACGCCGACATGGCCAACCGCAACGAGCTGCCGAGTTACACCGTGGTCGACGCGACGTTGTCGTGGCAAGCCCTACGCAACACGACGCTGGGCTTGCAGGTGAACAACCTGTTTGACCGCCGGTATGCGCAAAGCCAATACAATGAGGGGCAGCAGTGGATCCTTGGCGAACCGCGCTCGTTTTTTGTCAGCGCTGATTACACCTTTTGATTGAAAAGCCTTGCCCTCACCCTAGCCCTCTCCCAGAGGTAGAGGGGACTGACCGAGGTGTTTGGCCAAGTTGCACCGACTTGAAATACCGAGTCGAACTCAGGGTTTGAACAGCATGAAGATCGGCTCCCTTTCCCCCTCTACCCCTTGGGGGAGAGGGTTGGGGTGAGGGGGAAAAAATCTCACTGAACCACCACAATCATCGACATCACACCGGACCCGCATGACCTCACTCACCCTCACCGACCTCGCCTGGACACCTCTGGGCCACGGCCACTGTCATCACCAGTTCCAGCTGCGTGACGCCTCGTTGCAGGTGGCCGCCGGTGAGTTCGTCGGGTTGATCGGCCCCAACGGCAGCGGCAAAACCAGTCTGCTGCGCTGCGCCTATCGCTTCAGCCCGCCGGAAAGCGGTGAGGTAAAACTCGATCACCACAACGTCTGGAAACAGTCCTCACGCTGGTGCGCGCAACGCATCGCCGTGGTCTTGCAGGAATTCCCCGATGCCTTCGGCCTGACCGTCGAGGAGGTCGTCGCCATGGGCCGCTCGCCGCACAAACGTCTGTTCGACGGCGACACCCGGGAAGACCGCGATCTGGCCACTCAAGCCCTTAAATCCGTCGGCCTCGAAGGCTTCGAAGACCACGCTTTCGCCACCCTCTCCGGCGGTGAAAAGCAGCGGGTGATTCTCGCCCGCGCCCTGACTCAACAACCGCAACTGCTGATCCTCGACGAGCCGACCAATCACCTCGACCCGCGCTATCAGCTCGAATTGCTGCAACTGGTCAAACGCCTGAACATCGGCACCCTCGCCAGCATCCACGACCTGAATCTGGCCGCCGCGTTCTGCGACCGTTTGTACGTGATCGATCACGGCCGCATCGTCGCCAGCGGCACGCCGCAAGAAGTCCTCACTGAACAATTGCTGCGCGAGGTGTTTGGCGTCGAGGCGTTGATCGACGCGCATCCCCTCCACGGCTACCCGCGAATCACTTGGATAACCCGACCATGACCCTGCGTTCCCTGCTTTGCGTCGCTCTTCTGTTGTGCAGTGCCGAAGCCTTGGCCGAAGCGACCAAATACCCGCTGACCGTGCAAAGCTGCAACCGCCAAGTGACCTTCAAGGAAGCGCCGAAACACGCAGTCAGCCACGACATCAACATGACCCAGATGATGCTCGCCCTCGGCCTCAAATCGCGGATGGCCGGCTACAGCGGCGTCAGTGGCTGGAAGTCGGTGACACCCGAGATGCAATCGCTGCTCGACGGTCTGCCGGAGCTCGCGGCGAAGTACCCGTCGGTGGAAACCCTGCTCAACGCCAACGTCGATTTCTTCTTCGCCGGTTGGGATTACGGCATGCGCGTCGGCGGCGACCTGACGCCGCAAACCCTGCAACCGCTGGGTATCAATGTCTACGAGTTGACCGAGTCCTGCGCTTTCGTGATGAAGCGCCCGGCGGCGACGCTGGAGGACACTTACAACGACTTGCGCAACCTCGGCAAAATCTTCGACGTGCAGGATCGCGCCAATGCCTTGATCGCCGACATGCAGGCGCAAGTCGCTGCCGTGCGCAAAGACCTGCCGGCGGAAAAGCCGCGTGTGTTCCTTTATGACAGCGGCGAAGACCGCGCGATGACCTCTGGCCGCCTCGGTATGCCGCAAGCACTGATCGATGCGGCGGGCGGGCGCAATATTCTCGATGACGTCGACGCGAGCTGGACGCGGGTCAATTGGGAAACCGTGGTTGAACACAATCCACAGGTGATCGTGATCGTCGACTACAGCGAAATTACTGCGGAGCAGAAGATCCAGTTCCTGCTCGATAACAAAGCCCTGCAATCGGTCGATGCGATCAAGAACCAGCGCTTCATCGTTATCCCGTATGTGCAGGCCACGCCGGGCATCGACAACGTGTTGGCGGTTGAGACTATGGCCAAAGGTTTCCACGGCGAATGATCAACCGTCGCTATGCCTTGCTGCTGCTCGCCCTCGGCGCCGTGTTGCTGGTGTCGTGCGTGGTCTCGCTCGGCTTCGGCCCGGCGCGGGTGCCGGTGGACGTGGTGTGGCGGATTTTGCTGCACAAGGCTTTCGGTGTTGGCGAGGTGAGCTGGAGCGCCGGGCAGGAACATATCGTCTGGCTGATTCGCGTGCCGCGTATGCTCCTCGGTGCGCTGGTCGGTGCCGGGCTGGCGCTGATCGGCGCGGTGCTGCAAGCGGTGACGCGCAATCCGCTGGCCGATCCGCATCTGCTTGGCGTCACCTCCGGGGCGACGCTGGGCGCGGTGATCGTGGTGCTGCACGTCGGCGAAATTGTCGGGTTGTTGACCTTGCCGATCGCCGCGTTCATCGGCGCGCTGTTGAGCATGCTGGTGGTGCTGGCGATTGCCAGTCGCCATGGCCGGCTCGACAGTGACCGCTTGCTGCTGTGTGGCGTGGCGGTGTCGTTCGTGATGATGGCGATCGCCAATCTGCTGCTGTTCATGGGCGACCACCGCGCCAGTTCGGCGGTGATGTTCTGGATGCTCGGCGGCCTCGGGCTGGCGCGCTGGGAGTTGCTCGCGGTGCCAGCGGCCAGCGTGCTGCTCGGGTTGATGTTGCTGCTGGGCATGGCGCGACCGTTGAACGCATTGATGGCCGGCGAGCAGACCGCCGTGACCCTCGGTTTGAATGCGCGCGCGGTGCGTTTACGGGTGTTCGTCATCGCCTCGTTGATGACCGGTGTGCTGGTATCGATCAGCGGCTCGATCGGTTTTGTCGGGCTGATGGTGCCGCACATTGCCCGGCGTCTGGTCGGTGCCGAGCATCGGCGTTTGCTGCCGGCGTGCGTGCTGCTTGGCAGTATCTTTCTGGTCTGGGTCGATGTAGCAGCGCGCACATTGATCGCGCCGGAAGACTTGCCGATCGGCATCGCCACTGCTGCCATCGGCGGCCTCTTCTTCATCGGCCTGATGCGCCGCCGCTGACCCTCCACAGATTTCTCCTCCCTGTAGGAGCTGCCGAAGGCTGCGATCTTTTGATCTTTGGACGCGGAGCGTCCACGGCTGCATTCCCACGCAGAGCGTGGGAACGATCAAGATCAAAAGATCGCAGCCCGAGCCTTCGGCAGCTCCTACACATGATTTTTCGCGCCCCAAAGTGGCGCGACCGCATGCACCAACGCGCCCTGCGCGTCCCTTCGTGGTGCAGCGCGAAACCGCGCAAGCGCTCTAACACGACATTTTCCTGCCTGAACCCGACCGGGCACAGCCCTTGCAAAACAGCCTTCAGTCGTCCGCATCTGCCAACCAAAAAAACTTCAAATGTTCATGGAGATCGCACAATGAAGCGTCGCAGTTTGATCAAGGCTTTCACACTCACGGCATCGATTGCCGCGATGGGCATGACCTGGACTGTCCAGGCCGCCGAGACCATCAAGGTCGGGATTCTGCATTCGTTGTCCGGCACCATGGCGATCTCCGAAACGTCGCTCAAAGACATGGCGCTGATGACCATCGACGAGATCAACGCCAAGGGCGGCGTCAACGGCAAGATGCTTGAGCCGGTCGTGGTTGACCCGGCATCGAACTGGCCGCTGTTCGCCGAGAAAGGCCGGCAGTTGCTGACTCAGGACAAGGTCGCCGTGGTGTTCGGCTGCTGGACTTCCGTGTCACGTAAATCGGTGTTGCCGGTGTTCGAAGAGCTCAACGGTCTGCTGTTCTACCCGGTGCAATACGAAGGCGAAGAGATGTCGCCGAACGTCTTCTACACCGGCGCCGCGCCGAACCAGCAAGCGATCCCGGCGGTGGAATATCTGATGAGCGAAGAAGGCGGCAGCGCCAAGCGCTACTTCCTGCTCGGCACCGACTACGTCTACCCGCGCACCACCAACAAAATCCTCCGTTCGTTCCTGCATTCCAAAGGTGTGGCCGACAAGGACATCGAAGAGGTCTACACGCCGTTCGGTCACAGCGACTATCAAACCATCGTCGCCAACATCAAAAAATTCTCCGCCGGTGGCAAGACTGCGGTCATCTCGACCGTCAACGGCGACTCCAACGTGCCGTTCTATAAAGAGCTGGCCAACCAGGGTTTGAAAGCCACCGACGTACCAGTCGTGGCGTTCTCGGTCGGCGAAGAAGAGCTGCGCGGCATCGACACCAAACCACTGGTGGGCAACCTCGCGGCGTGGAACTACTTCGAATCCGTCGAGAACCCGGCGAACAAGAAATTCGTCGCTGACTGGAAAGCCTACGCGAAGAAACACAACCTGCCGGGCGCGGACAAAGCCGTGACCAACGACCCGATGGAAGCCACTTACGTCGGTATCCACATGTGGGCTCAGGCGGTTGAGAAAGCCAAATCCACTGACGTCGACAAGGTGCGTGAGGCGCTGGCCGGGCAGACCTTTGCTGCGCCGTCGGGCTACACGCTGACCATGGACAAGACCAACCACCACCTGCACAAACCGGTGATGATCGGCGAGATTCAGGCCGATGGTCAGTTCAACGTCGTGTGGCAGACCGAAGGGCCGATCCGCGCGCAACCGTGGAGCCCGTTCATTCAGGGCAACGACAAGAAGCCGGATTATGCGGTGAAGAGCAACTGAGTTATCCCGCTCAATCTGATCGTTCCCACGCTCTGCGTGGGAATGCCTCAACGGACGCTCTGCGTCCGCTTTGGGGACGCGGAGCGTCCCGGGCTGCATTCCCACGCGGAGCGTGGGAACGATCACTACGCAAGGCCACGCATATGCGCACTGCCATACACCGCTTGCTTCTCGCCATCGCACTGTTGCTGCCGATGCTCGCCCACGCCGGCGATGCCGAAGACTTCGTCGCGGCCAATCCCGTGCAACAGGCCAAGCTCCTCGAAACCTGGGCCGCGCAGCCCGATCCGGCGCGTATCGAACTGATCAACGCCCTGCAACAAGGCGAGTTGACCATCGATGGCCAGCCAAAAACCCTGCGCCTGAACAATCGCCTGCGGGGTCTGATCGACACCGCGATGGCCAGCCATCAATTGCTCGCCGCCGACGCCAAAATCCGTCTGACTGCCGCGCAGCAATTGCAGAAAAGCGCGAAACCCGCGCAGCTGAAATTCCTCGACCAGCAACTCGCTGGCGAAAAAGATGACAGCGTCCACGCCGCCCTGAGCCTGGCGCTGGCCAATCTGCAACTGGTCGACACTGACCCCGCCGTGCGCCTTGCGGCGGTGAGATTGCTCGGCGAAACCGGCGATCCACTCGCCCGTACGCGCCTCGAAGGTTTGCTCGAACCCGGCGTCGAAGCCGATGCCACTGTGCGCACCGCCGCCGAAACCAGCCTTGCTCAAGTCAAACGCAAACTGCTGATCGGCGAGATCCTCGGTCAGGCCTTCAGCGGCATGTCCCTCGGTTCGATTCTGTTGTTGGCCGCACTCGGTCTGGCCATCACCTTCGGTCTGCTCGGCGTGATCAACATGGCCCACGGCGAGATGCTGATGCTCGGCGCCTACTCGACCTACGTGGTGCAGTTGATGTTCCAGCGCTACGCACCGCAAGCGATTGAGTTCTACCCGTTGATCGCGCTGCCGGTGGCGTTCTTCGTTACCGCCGCGATCGGCATGGCGCTGGAACGCACGGTGATTCGTCATCTCTATGGCCGACCACTGGAAACATTGCTCGCGACGTGGGGCATCAGCCTGATGCTGATTCAGCTGGTGCGCCTGTTGTTCGGCGCGCAGAACGTTGAAGTCGCCAACCCGGCATGGCTGTCCGGCGGTATTCAAGTGCTGCCGAATCTGGTGCTGCCGTACAACCGCATCGTCATCATCGCTTTCGCACTGTTCGTGGTGGTGCTGACCTGGCTGCTGCTGAACAAAACCCGTCTCGGCCTCAACGTTCGCGCCGTCACTCAAAACCGCAACATGGCGGCTTGCTGCGGCGTGCCGACCGGGCGTGTCGACATGCTCGCCTTCGGCCTCGGCTCGGGCATCGCCGGCCTCGGCGGTGTGGCGCTGAGCCAGATCGGCAACGTCGGCCCCGACCTCGGTCAGAGCTACATCATCGACTCGTTCCTGGTGGTGGTGCTCGGCGGCGTTGGCCAGTTGGCCGGCAGCGTGCTCGCAGCATTCGGCCTGGGCATCGCCAACAAGATTCTCGAACCGCAGATCGGTGCGGTGCTCGGCAAGATCCTGATCCTCGCGCTGATCATTCTGTTTATCCAGAAACGTCCGCAAGGCCTCTTCGCACTGAAAGGACGGGTGATCGACTGATGAACCAGCCTCTGTTAGTCACGGCCACGCAAAAGGCCGGGCCGAAAGTCACCATTGCCATCGGTGCGGTAATCCTCGCCCTGCTGATCGCCTTGCCGTTGCTGTCGTTGTTGTCGCCCGACAATGCGCTGCACATCTCGGCGTACACGCTGACGCTGGTGGGCAAAATCCTCTGTTACGCCATCGTCGCTTTGGCGCTGGATCTGGTCTGGGGTTACGCCGGTTTGCTCTCGCTAGGCCACGGTCTGTTCTTCGCCCTCGGCGGTTATGCGATGGGCATGTACCTGATGCGTCAGGCTGCCGGCGATGGTCTGCCGGCGTTCATGACCTTCCTGTCGTGGAGCGAATTGCCGTGGTACTGGACCGGCACCAGCAGCTTCGTCTGGGCGATGTGTCTGGTGGTGTTGGCGCCGGGATTGCTGGCGCTGGTGTTCGGTTTCTTCGCCTTCCGTTCGCGGATCAAAGGCGTGTATTTCTCGATCATGACCCAGGCCCTGACCTTCGCCGGCATGCTCCTGTTTTTCCGCAACGAGACCGGGTTTGGTGGCAACAATGGTTTCACCAATTTCCGCACGATTCTCGGTTTCGGCATCACTGAACCGGGCACCCGCGCGGTGCTGTTTCTGGCCACGGTGTTGTTGCTGGTGGCGAGCCTGTTCATCGGCTGGCGTCTGGCGCAGAGCAAGTTCGGTCGCGTGTTGACCGCGTTGCGCGATGCGGAAAATCGCTTGATGTTCTGCGGCTACGACCCGCGCGGTTTCAAGTTGTTCGTGTGGGTCTTGAGTGCGGTGTTGTGTGGTCTGGCCGGCGCGTTGTATGTGCCGCAAGTCGGGATCATCAACCCGAGCGAAATGTCGCCGACCAACTCGATTGAAGCGGCGGTTTGGGTTGCCCTTGGCGGGCGCGGCACGCTGATCGGCCCGTTGCTCGGTGCCGGGGTGGTCAACGGCATGAAGAGCTGGTTCACCGTGGCGTTCCCGGAATACTGGCTGTTCTTCCTCGGCGCGTTGTTCATCGTCGTGACGCTGTACCTGCCCAAAGGCGTAATCGGCCTGCTGAAGAAACGAGGTGAACAATGAGAGTCACAGCGAGCGCTGAATTCATGTTGGAACCAGCCTTTTTTCCCGTCGAACCGAACAAGGACGCCGGCACCAGCCGCGACTCGATCGGCCTCGGCCAACGCGTCGGCCCGGGCCTCGACACGCGTCACGGCACGATCCTGACCCTCGAAGACATCAGCGTCAGCTTCGATGGCTTTCGCGCACTGAACAATCTGAATCTGTACATCGGCGTCGGCGAGTTGCGCTGCATCATCGGCCCCAACGGTGCGGGCAAGACCACGCTGATGGACGTGATCACCGGCAAGACCCGGCCCAGTCACGGCAAGGCGTGGTTCGGCGAAACGCTGGATCTGACGCAAATGAGCGAAGTGCAAATCGCTCAGGCCGGCATCGGTCGCAAGTTTCAGAAGCCGACAGTGTTCGAGGCTTTGAGCGTGTTTGAAAACCTCGAACTGGCGCAGAAAACCGACAAGTCGGTCTGGGCCAGTTTGCGTGCGCGGTTAAGTGGTGAGCAGAAGGATCGCATCAGCGAGGTGCTGGAGACGATTCGCCTGACCACCTCGGTCAATCGCCCGGCAGGGTTGTTGTCCCACGGGCAGAAGCAGTTTCTCGAGATCGGCATGTTGCTGATGCAGGATCCGCAATTGCTCCTGCTCGATGAGCCGGTGGCGGGGATGACCGATGCCGAAACCGAGTTCACCGCTGAGTTGTTCAAGAGCCTGGCGGGCAAGCATTCGCTGATGGTGGTGGAGCATGACATGGGCTTTGTTGGCTCGATTGCTGACCATGTGACCGTGTTGCACCAGGGCAGCGTGCTGGCGGAAGGCTCGCTTGAGCAAGTGCAGGAAAACGAGCGCGTGATCGAGGTTTACCTCGGCCGCTAAGGTTTGCGAATAGATCGTTCCCACGCTCTGCGTGGGAATGCCGCCATGGACGCTCTGCGTCCGCCGTTATGTGACGCGGAGCGTCACGGGATGCGTTCCCACGCAGAGCGTGGGAACGATCACCGGGGGAGATTTTGGACATGCTGCAAGTCGACAAGCTGCACCAGTACTACGGCGGTAGCCACATCCTGCGCGGTCTCTCGTTCGACGTGAAAGTCGGCGAAGTCACCTGCCTGCTCGGGCGCAACGGCGTCGGCAAAACCACCCTGCTCAAATGCCTGATGGGCCTGCTGCCCGCCAAAGAAGGCGCAGTGAATTGGGAAGGCAAACCGATCACCACGTTCAAGCCGCATCAACGGGTTCACGCCGGAATCGCTTACGTGCCGCAAGGTCGGGAAATCTTCGGCCGCCTGACCGTTGAGGAAAATCTGTTGATGGGCCTGTCGCGGTTTCCCGGCAGTGAAGCCAAAGAAGTGCCAAGTTTCATTTATGAATTGTTCCCGGTGCTGCTACAAATGAAGCAGCGTCGCGGCGGTGACCTCTCCGGCGGTCAGCAACAGCAATTGGCGATTGGTCGCGCATTGGCCAGCCGTCCGCGTTTACTGATCCTCGATGAGCCCACCGAAGGCATTCAACCCTCGGTGATCAAGGAGATCGGCGCGGTGATCAAGAAACTCGCGGCGCGGGGCGACATGGCGATTTTGCTGGTCGAGCAGTTCTACGACTTCGCGGCGGAACTGGCCGATCAATACCTGGTGATGTCCCGGGGCGAGATCGTGCAGCAGGGTCGCGGCGAAAATATGGAGGCCGAAGGCGTGCGCGGGCTGGTCACGATCTAAGGCAACGATCTAATCTGTAGCTTCCTAACGATAATTACAAACCATGAATTCGACTGTTTCACCTGCCCTGTTTACCCCGAGCTGGCACGCCGAGCTGGAACTCGCTTACGCGCGTTTCGGCGATTGCACACGTCCGGTTCAGCGCCGGCACCTCGGCCCGCTGCGCGTGCAAAAGCACCTGTACGCCGAAGGCCCCGAGGTCTGCCAGCACATCATCGTCCACCCGCCAGGCGGGATTGCTGGCGGTGATCGCCTCGACATCAGCGTGCGCGTCGAGCAACAGGCCTGGGCGCAGATCACCAGCCCAGGCGCGGCCAAGTGGTATCGCGCCGGTGGCCCGGCTTATCAGAAACTCGACTTTAAAGTGGCGGCCGGCGCGACGCTGGAATGGCTGCCGCAGGAAACCATCGTCTACAGCGCCGCCCAGGCTGAACTGAGCACTTCGATTGATCTTGAAGGTGATGCGCGGTTGTTTTATTGGGACGTAGTGGCGTTGGGGCGTCCGGCCAGTGGCGAGCGTTTTGATCGCGGGCATTTTCAGGCGCATCTGGATATTCGCCGCGACGGCCGATTGCTCTGGCATGAACGCCAGCGCATTGTCGGTGACGACGGTTTGCTTGATTCGCCGATCGGGCTGGATGGTCATCCGGTGTTTGCGACGTTGTTGGTCACCGGTGAGATTGATGCTGAGTTGCTGGAGCGTTGTCGTTCGCTGGGGCATGACGTGCGCGGGGATTTGACGCAATTGCCGGGGCTGTTGGTGGCCCGGTGTCTGGCTAACGAAGCATTGCTCGCCCGTGCGTGGCTGATCGATTTATGGCGCTTGCTACGCCCGGTGCTGCTGCACCGCGAAGCCCAGCCACCCCGAATCTGGAACACCTGAAATGCAATCCAACTGTGGGAGCGGGCTTGCTCGCGAAGGCGGTGTGTCATTCACACAGATGCTGGCTGACCTACCGCTTTCGCGAGCAAGCCCGCTCCCACAGGGGATTTGTGCACATTTTTCAATCTGCCCTGATGGAACCCCACAATGGACCTGACCCCACGCGAAAAAGACAAGCTGCTGATCTTCACCGCCGGCCTCGTCGCCGAGCGGCGTTTGGCGCGCGGCGTGAAACTCAATTACCCGGAAGCCATGGCCTACATCTCCGCTGCGCTGCTCGAAGGCGCGCGTGACGGTCGGACCGTCGCCGAGTTGATGCACTTCGGCACTACCCTGCTCAGCCGCGAACAAGTGATGGAAGGCATCCCGGAAATGATCCCGGAGATTCAGGTCGAAGCGACGTTCCCCGACGGCACCAAACTGGTCACCGTCCACCAACCGATCGTCTGAGGCCGCGCCATGACTTACTCCATTCGCGACGCCGTTCACGCCGATCTGCCGGCGATCCGCGACATCTACAACGACGCCGTGCTCAACACCACGGCGATCTGGAATGAACAAGCCGTCGACCTCGGCAACCGCCAGGCGTGGTTCAGCGCGCGTCAAGCGCAGGCCTATCCGATTCTGGTGATCGTCGACGGCGACAACACTGTGCTCGGCTACGCTTCGTTCGGTGACTGGCGGCCGTTCGACGGGTTCCGCCACACCGTCGAGCACTCGGTGTATGTGCGCAGCGACCAACGCGGCAACGGCCTCGGCCCGCAACTGATGACTGTGCTGATCGAACGGGCGAAGACCTGCGACAAGCATGTGATGGTCGCCGCCATCGAAAGCGGCAACGCTGCTTCGATTCGTCTGCACGAACGCGCCGGTTTCATCACCACCGGGCAGATGCCGCAAGTCGGCACCAAGTTCGGTCGCTGGCTCGACCTGACATTCATGCAACTGACCCTCAATCCTGGCGCGGAGCCGCCTGAAACCATCAAGGAGTGACACCGATGAACGCCGCCCAACTGCGCCGCGTCAATGCTGAGAGTTTTGCCCACTACCGTCAGGGCCTGATCGATTTGCTGCTCGACGCAGTGGGTTATGGCGCCAGCGTCGGTTTCATGGCCGACCTCGATGCGGTGCAGGCGCGCGCATATTTCGATGAGGTTCAGGACAACGTCAACAAGGGCAGCGTGCTGCTCTGGGTGGTGGTCAAAGACGAAGAAGTGCTGGCCAGTGTGCAGTTGGGTCTGTGTCAGAAGGCCAACGGCTTGAACCGCGCCGAGGTGCAGAAACTGCTGGTGCGCGAAGACGCGCGGCGTCGCGGCCTCGGTCAGCAATTGATGAGCGCGCTGGAACTCGAAGCGCCGAAGCACAAGCGCGGCATGCTCTACCTCGACACCGAAGCGGGCTCGCCCGCCGAAAATTTCTATCAGGCATTGGGTTACACCCGCGCGGGTGCCATCCCCGATTACGCCTGCGACCCGAACGGCACCTATCGGCCGACCGCCCTCTATTACAAGATTCTGCAAGGAGCCCAGTGATGATTCCTGGCGAGTACCAGATCCAGCCCGGCGACATCGAACTCAACGTCGATCGCCGCACCATCAGCCTGAAAGTCGCTAACAGCGGCGACCGGCCGATTCAGGTGGGGTCGCACTATCACTTTTTTGAAACCAACGACGCGCTGGCGTTTGACCGCGCAGCCAGCCGTGGCATGCGCCTGAATATTCCGGCGGGGACGGCGGTGCGTTTTGAGCCGGGGCAGAGTCGTGAGGTTGAATTGGTGGATTACGCCGGGCATCGGCGGGTGTTTGGGTTTGCCGGACGAATCATGGGTGATCTGTAACTAGTGCGGTGTCCGCACTGGCCCCTTCGCGAGCAGGCTCGCTCCCACATGAGACCGCGATCAAATGTGGGAGCGAGCCTGCTCGCGATAGCGAGTAATGCGAGCGATTTCAAAACCAATTGAATCTCAAGGCGAACGAATGAAGATTTCCCGTCAAGCCTACGCCGACATGTTCGGCCCCACCGTCGGCGACAAGGTGCGCCTGGCCGACACCGAGCTGTGGATCGAGGTCGAAAAAGACTTCACCACCTACGGCGAAGAAGTCAAATTCGGTGGCGGCAAAGTCATCCGCGACGGTCAGGGCCAGAGCCAATTGCTGGCCGCCGAAGTCGTCGACACGCTGATCACCAACGCGCTGATCATCGACCACTGGGGCATCGTCAAAGCCGACGTCGGCCTCAAGGACGGTCGCATCGCCGCCATCGGCAAGGCCGGTAACCCGGACGTGCAGCCCAACGTGACCATCGCCATCGGCGCCGGCACCGAAGTCATCGCCGGTGAAGGCATGATCCTCACCGCTGGCGGCATCGACACGCACATCCACTTCATCTGCCCGCAGCAGATTGAAGAGGCGCTGATGAGCGGCGTCACCACCATGATCGGCGGCGGCACCGGCCCGGCCACGGGCACCAACGCCACAACGTGCACATCGGGCCCTTGGCACCTGGCGCGCATGCTTCAGGCCGCCGACGCCTTCCCGATGAACATCGGCCTCACCGGTAAGGGCAACGCCAGCCTGCCGGAACCGCTGATCGAGCAGGTCAAGGCCGGCGCCATCGGCCTCAAGTTGCACGAAGACTGGGGCACCACCCCGGCGAGCATCGATAACTGCCTGACCGTTGCCGATCAATTCGACGTGCAGGTGGCGATCCACACCGACACCCTCAACGAATCCGGTTTCGTCGAAACCACCCTCGGCGCATTCAAGGGTCGCACCATCCACACCTACCACACCGAAGGTGCCGGTGGCGGTCACGCGCCGGACATCATCAAGGCCTGCGGTTTCCCCAACGTGCTGCCGAGCTCGACCAACCCGACCCGACCGTTTACGCGCAACACCATCGACGAACACCTCGACATGCTGATGGTCTGCCACCACCTCGACCCAAGCATTGCCGAAGACGTCGCGTTCGCCGAAAGCCGCATCCGTCGCGAAACGATTGCCGCCGAAGACATCCTTCATGACCTCGGCGCGTTCTCGATGATCAGCTCCGACAGTCAAGCCATGGGCCGCGTCGGCGAAGTCATCACGCGCACCTGGCAGACCGCCGACAAAATGAAAAAACAGCGCGGCCCACTGCCGCAGGACGGCGCAGGCAACGATAACTTCCGCGCCAAACGCTACATCGCCAAGTACACGATCAACCCGGCGATCACCCATGGCATCAGCCACGAAGTCGGCTCGATTGAAGTCGGCAAATGGGCCGACCTGGTGCTCTGGCGTCCGGCGTTTTTCGGCGTGAAACCGACGCTGATTCTCAAGGGTGGTGCGATTGCCGCCAGTTTGATGGGCGACGCCAACGCTTCGATTCCGACGCCGCAACCGGTGCATTACCGCCCGATGTTTGCCAGTTACGGTGGCTCGCTGCATGCCACAAGCCTGACCTTCATCAGCCAGGCTGCACACGACGCCGGGTTGCCCGAAGCGCTGGGCTTGAAGAAAAAAATCGCTGTGGTCAAAGGTTGTCGCGATGTGCAGAAAACCGATCTGATCCACAACGATTACCTGCCGAACATCGACGTTGATCCGCAGACGTATCAGGTCAAGGCCGACGGCGTATTGCTGTGGTGTGAGCCTGCGGAAACCTTGCCGATGGCGCAGCGCTACTTCCTGTTCTAGCCAAGAAGTGGATCGATGTGGAGGCGCTCATGCGCCTCCACAATGGTTTACGACTGAACCGTAAACGGCGGATACACCGTCTGCAGCTTCGCCCGATCAATCGCTTTTTGCGTCAGGTTTTTCTCCAGTGTCTGCAAGGCCTCGAATTGGGTGATGTCGTCCTCATTCTGCAGAGACAACAGCAACTCATCGAACTCTTTGCGGTAGGTTCGCTTGAGAAAGCGCTGCCACAATGGCTGTTCAAGAATCCGCGGCGCCAATAACTCGCCCTCCTCCAGCGCGATCACTCGCTGGTAGGCGTCCTCGATCATCTTCTCGGTGACCCCGGCGATTTTGCGGAACAACATGCCCCGCGATTGCCACGGCAAATCCAGACGTTCGGCCAGATCGGTCATGTAGGCCAGATGCACTTCCACCTCATCGATGGAGCCCGTCACACCGTCGGCGTTCTCACGACGAAACGTTTCCCCGGCCTTCAACCGGTCGGCGATTCGCTGTCGGGCTATCTGACCCAATTCATCGAGCCGTGATTTGCCACGGGCCAGTGCGACCAACTCGGCCTCGACCAGATCGGTGTTGATCAAACCGTACGCTTCATGAATCAACACCTCGACACCCATGGCATTGAAAAACTGCGCACCGGCATCGGCACAGGTTGTCGACGCGACGGCCTCGGCGAAGATTTTCTCGCGCAGCACGGTGTTCTCATTCATGGCGAAAATCATTCGCCAGACCTTAGCCGTGAGGTCGGTTCTGTAGCTCGGGTCCGTAGCCCGGAAGTCGGCGGACGCCGTGAGTTTGCGCAGTTCGGTGAAAAACGGCTCGGAACCGAACTCATCTTCCACTTCATCCCAGAACGGCTGGCGTGCATTCCATTCAGCCTCGCTGATGCCAACATCCCAGTACGAACTGTCGATGGTGCCCCGCGACGGATACGGGCGATCCGGGTCGAGACCGACCGACTCGATGTATTGCTTGAGCTTCTCGAGGTTCTCGGCAGACAGATGGAAGGCGTCGCGGCTGACGTTTGTTCGTGCGATCAGTTCGGCGTAGACCGAGCCCGGCGCAACGTCCGGAAGCTCGCTGATCTGGTTGAAGCGCAAATCCAGATACAGATTGCGCGGACGTTGCTTGGCAAACAGACCGATTGGCCATGTATCGACCCCGGTGCTGTTCAGGGTCAAGATCAACAAGGCGGGCATCTGGCTGATGTCCGGCATTTGCCCGAGTGGATTACCGTCGAGTTTCAGCACATGCAGCCGGCTCATCGCGCGCAGGCGTGCAGCGCTTTCAGCGGTCAGGGAAATCTGATTGTCTGAAAGCGTCAGGACACGCAGATACGGCATATCACTGATGACCTGCGGAAAATCGCTCAAGCGGTTCTTCCACAGATTGAGATCGCGCAATTGGCGAAAATTGCCGAGAAAATGTTGCTGGTCACTGAGGATCTGGCCGTTCTGCAGGTCCAGCGAGGTGACATGGTCGAAGCTGGCACGCAGGCGCGGCATTTTCAGCAGGTGGCGGTCCATCGGCAGGCCACTGAGCACCAGTTTTTGTGCGCGGATCACGCCCCGGGCAGGTGGCCCCAGAGGACCGGTGCGCTGCCAGCATTGACGCAAGATCTGATAGACCTTGTTGCGCGATGTCCACTCCGCCACCCCTTCGGGGCTGAAACGATAGGCCAGGCTCATGTCGTTCAACCAGCGCTGGCAGTCGAGATTGAGCTGACTGAATTCGCGCTCCAGTGCCGACACACGCTCTTCCACCACGTTGGCGCCAAAGCCGTTGAGCATGGTTTCCACCTCGTCCTCGGTGAACGCGGGATACAGCGAGCCGACGCGGCTCTTGAGCTGCGGCCAGCCTTTGGGGCGTAGTGGATAACCCTGCATGCCACCGCGCAGACGCATGTTCTGAGGGTCGTAAGTCGGTTTGCGGACTGGGTCGTCCATCAGGATTTTTTCGAATTGATCGTGGCTCAGGGGCGAGCGCTGAATCGCTTGTTTAAGCAGCTCATCCTGAAAGATCTCGAAGCCCAACGCCCGCCGTTGTTCATCGGGTAAGGCATGTAATACCGCGCTGTAAAGGTCCTCGGCGCTGTGCAGGTGCAGCCCTTGGTCATCGCGGGCACTGTAGAGGCCATTCTCATCCGCGATCAGCACTTTGCGAATCGGCGCATCCGCCGCACCCACGCTGGCCTGCAAGCGGCCGTCGAACGTTTGCTCGCGAATGTCGATGCGCACCTCGGCCGACCAGCCCGGCAGGTTTTCCAGCGAACGCAGTACCAGGCGGTGGCTGTCAGCGTTCTCCAGTTGTTCCAGGTACATACCTTCGTAGGCGCGATTCAGGCGAACCTTTTCGCCCGCCGCACGCAGTTGCTGACGCAGTCTGAGGACGACCTGCCCACTTTCTTCGAATACCCGCAGGCTTTGCGCGTCGGCGTCCTTGAGCACTTGTTCGAGCACACTGCACGGCAACTCGGGGTAATCACCCTGCAATTTGCGCACACGAATGTCGGCGGAAACATCCGCGGACTTGTACTGCGACTCGAACACCCGCGAAGCACGCTTGGCGGCACGTTGCGCCAACGCCTCGCGCAGTGCCTGTACGCGCACGTTTTTGTCAGTGGAGATCGCTCGGCCGAGCAGCGCTTCGGTTTCTGGTTCATCGAGAAAATCGACCACACGGCGCTCCAGATTGCCTGTCTGAATGTCTTGCTGGCTGACGATGAGCGTGTCGGCCGCAGCAGCGCTGTTATTGCCGTAAGTGACCGACTGTCGACCGGTCGGCAACGGGTCTCTCAGAGTGATGGCTTTCGATTCCGGCCAGTGCGGCAGTTCGGTCAGCAGCCCCGGTAGATAACCACTCAAGTGATCGCTGATGTTGCCGTTGCGGATCTGCTCGCCAAAGCGACTGATCGAGGCGTAGAGGTCGAAGCGATTGAGTGTGTCGGTCAACAACGCGGGGGGCTGCTCGTGCTCGACGTGCAGGCGGCGCAGGGCCTCTTCATTGATGTCGCTGACCTTGAGCACCTGCTCCAGCGTGGATTCGCTGAACGTCGCTGCCAGTGGATTGAGTCGGCGCAAGAGCTGAGTCTTTTCCCACTCGATCGGGCGTTCGATTTCGCTCTTCCAGGCGCCCGCCCCGTTGTGCTCGACCTGAGGTGCATAGGCATCGGCGCGAGTCGGGTGTTGCATGCGAAACCGAGCGCTGAGCGGATCCTCGGCAACGACGTATTGCTGGCCCTCCAGGTGCAGGACTTTTTTGCCTTGATGCGCATACAACCCGGACTCATCCGCCCATGTGCCGGCGGGCAGTTCCAACGTGTGCCGATACGGCACGAGATCCGGGTTCCACATTTTCACCCGGCCATCCGCCAGAGACACCGCTTTGAGGTTGTCGATAAACGGCGAAGGCTTGATCGCGGCTGCGACCTTGGGCAACACATGCCCCGCGCTCATCAACGCCAGTTGGGCAAAGTTGAGGATCACGCTGTTGATGTGCGCGCAGGCCTCTTCCTTGTCGCCGTGACTCCAGTCTTCAATGCCCTCGGCGAACTCTGCGAGCAATTGGCCGACCATCACGCCGAGCATCACCTCGCCGACGCCCGGCACCAGCATTACGGCGAAATTGAAGACGTTCCAGCCGACCTCCAGATAACTGATCAAACGGTTCCAGCGGCTTTTGGCATCTTCATCATCAGTGGGCACTGCGATGAGTTGTGCATCAGCGAGCGCCTTGTCCCTTTTGCGCCGATACAGGTGCGCCCAGAGATCGCCCTGAATCGGCACGGTGATCGGCTCGGCCTGCGGATTTTCAACCGGCGTCTCCCGCCACCATGGCCCCATGTCCAGCGGTTCACGCTGATGCCAGGTTACTTCCTTGAGGCGCTCGTTGGCCCGTTTGAAGAATCTCGGTTTGTCATTCTGAGCCACAAACCGGCTGAAAAACTGCTGATAGGACGTCTCCAGCAACTGCGTTGCCAAGGCTTTCATGAACGCTGTCAGCGATGGGTATTCTTTCAACGGGTGCAGCGGATCATCAGGGATGTAGGCAATCAACGGCCCGTTGAGAATACTTTGATCGTAGAAGTCGCTACGTCGCGATAACTCCTCGGTGACAGCGCTCGGGCCATTGGCGAAGACATCACTGAGCACTTTGTATCTTTCATACAGATTATCGTTGAGCCCGGGAATACGCCGCGACCAGTCGAACAGAAACTGCAACTCTTGCGGGACAAAACCCGACAACAGTTTTTCCGTTTCGCTTTGTTCTGCAACGGCGCTGAAGAGCACGATGCCGGACAGTTCCAGCCCCAGTATCCGTAATCGATGTGACTGTAACGGACGACCGTAAAAACTGACCTGCGCCTGATCATTGAGCACATCGCTGATGGCGGCTTGAGCCTGAATACTCAAGTCAGCGTTCATCGCGGCGACGGCCGCCGCCACGTCGAGTGCTGACTTTTCCACCGCTATTGCTTGCGCCTTCAGGGTCGCCTGCGCCTGCGGATCAGCGGGAAGTAATAACGATTTGAGGTGCAGTTGATACTGCGCGCCGATATCCAGCACGCGGCAGAGGCTGGCGATTTCACCGACCGTGATGGCGTGCTGCACCGGTGCACCGTCAGCGTCGGTCACGTACACACCGGAGCCGCTACGGAAGTAGCCGTCCTCGGTCTCCGCCTGCTCGAAATTGTGCAACGCCGCCGCCAGCAATGAGGCATGCCGCGAACGCGTGGCGCCTCGGTCGATGCCGAAGATGATTTTGTCCGGGACGTAAAGCCTGAGCATCGCGGTGTCGACGTCCAGATTCACGTTCAGTCGATTTTTCAGGGCTTCGGTCAGCAAGGGCCGGGCGAAGTCTTCGATATTTTGTTCGAGCTGCTGCAGGGTCGTATCGACCTCGCCCTGAAGCTGCCAATGGGTTTGCACAAGCTCTTTCAAACGCTGGCGGCCGGTGGGCGGCCAGGTTGCAAACTGGTGCGCGACGTTGAGGTTCGCGTCGAGCGATTGCAGGCGATGGGCCGGGGCTTGTTTGATCGCGTCAGGGATAAGCGCGGTCATCGCATCAGCGTGCGGGCCACGGTTTATCGGCACTTCGTTTGTCACAACATCCATATTGAGCATCTCGTCATCCAATAACTTGCGCTCAGACTACGGACGACCCGAACAAACAAAAAACCAAAATCCTGCTCAACAAAGCGCTGAAAACCGCATAACTGCGCAGTAATTAGAGAGCCGAAAATACATATGTACCGCACCAAAATAAAATCCCCGGCAGCCGGGCTTCAGCGGTCGTGTATTTCTCCCCAGAGGGGCTAATATTCGAATCGCCGTCCATCGATTCATGCTCAGGTAACCGCTCATGCGTCTTTCCGAGTTCATCGTGTGCAACGTGGATCCCATCGTCGCGGAGTGGGAGCAGTTCGCCGCTACCATCACCCCCGCGGCCGAATATCTTGACGCCGAAGGCCTGCGTGACCACGCCAAAGCCATTTTGCTGGCCGCCGCTCGCGACATGAACAAACCGCAGACCCCGGCCGAGCAGGCTGCCAAAGCCAAGGGCGACGGCCCGGAGAAAACCCCAAGCCTCGATCAGGCCGGCGCCAGCCATGGTGAATTGCGCCACACCGTCGGTTTTGATCTGGTGCAGATGACCTCGGAATTTCGTCATTTGCGTGCCTGTGTGATCCGTCGCTGGGCCGACAGCCTCGAAGCACCGGACATGACCTACTTTCAGGACATGATTCGTTTCAATGAGGCCATTGATGAAGCGCTGGCCGAGTCGACGGCGGCCTACGCGGAACAGGTCAATCGTTCGCGGGACATCTTTCTGGCGATTCTCGGCCACGACCTGCGTGCGCCGTTGCAGGCGGTGAGCATGTCCACCGAATTGTTGTTGCGCAAAGCGGCGCTGCAAGGCGATGCGCTGGCCTGCGCCCACAACATCAAGCGCGGCGCCCGGCACATGGCGGCGATGGTCGGTGACTTGCTCGAACTGGTGCGCAGTCGTCTAGGTAAAAGTCTGCCGATCAATCCGTCAGCAATGGATCTGGCCGATGCTGCCCGGGCCGCCATCGCCGAAGCGAGCGCCGGTAACCCGCAATGCTTGCCGGTGCTGGATATTCGCGGCGACATGCGCGGGAACTGGGACGCGGGGCGCATTGATCAACTGCTGCAAAACCTGATCGGCAATGCGCTGCAGCATGGATCGAACACGCAACAGGTAACGCTGACCTTGCAGGATGAGGCGGACGCGGTGTGCCTGTCGGTGCATAACTTCGGCACGCCGATTCCGGAGGATGCCTTAGGGACAATTTTCGATCCGCTGGTGCGCAGCGCCGATGAAGAACTTGGGCAGCCTTCGACCAGTCTGGGCTTGGGCCTGTTTATTGTCAGGGAAGTGGTCAATGCCCATGGCGGGACGATTGAAGTCAGCTCGAATGAGGCTGACGGCACGCGGTTTAGCGTGGTGTTGCCGAGGCGGGTTTAATCAACGATACCGCGTTATCGTTCTTCGCGAGCAAGCCCTCTCCCACAGGGGAATGCATTCCAAATGTGGGAGCGGGCTTGCTCGCGAAGAGGCCCGATCAGCCAATACACATCCTTCAGAATTACTCGACCACAAGCCGCCCCAACCGCTGCCGCAACATGCGGTTCTCGGCACGCAACTCGCGAACCTCTTCGAGCAGATCCAGCGCCAGCGCGACGCCCTCCCACTCCAGTTCCAGGTCGCGCCGCAACTTGGCGGCGCGCTTGGCCAGGGCCAGTTCGTAGTCGGTGAAGCGCCATTCCCGGGGCTGCGCGCCCTGAGGTTCGAGGATGCCGTGTTCGACGATTTCGATCACGTAGACGTCCGACAAATCGGCCGCCTCACAGAATTCTGCCAGATCCAGTTGAACGATCAGGGGGCTGCTCATGATGGGCTACTCCGTCGTCGAATTTAGAAGTTCTCTCGCGGATTGAAGGCGGCTTTGTTCGCCAGTTCCAGCCACAGCGCTTTGACCTCGTCATCGGACGCTTTCGGCATCACCGCTTTGAGCTGCACAAACAGGAAACCGCGTTCGCCAGCCTTGTTTTTCAGACCGTGTCCTTTGGCGCGCATGCGCTGGCCATTCTGACTGCCGGCCGGCACCTTGAGGTTGATCTTGCCGGTCAGGGTCGGCACGGCCACTTCGGTGCCCAGCGCCAGCTCCCACGGTGCCAGCGGCAGCGTGATGATCAGGTTGTCGCCTTCGACATCGAATTTCGGGTGCGGCGCAAAACGAATGGTCAGGTACAGATCGCCATTCGCCCCGCCACCAGCACCCGGTGCGCCCTGGCCTTTGAGGCGGATGCGCTCGCCGTCGGTCACGCCCGCCGGAATCTTCACATTCAGGCTTTTCGTGGTGTTGCTGACGTGCTGGCCGTTGGCGTTGTATTGCGGCACCTGGAAGGTGACTTTCTTCGACTCGTTCGACAGCGTCTCCTCGAGGAAGATCGGCAGTTCCATTTCCACGTCTTGCCCTCGGCGCCCTGCACTGCGTTGTTGCCGACCTTCACCGCCACCGAAACCGGGGCCGCGATTGCCGAAGATCGAACTGAAAAAGTCCGAGAAGTCGCCGGTGTCCTGACCGCCGCCGCCAAAGCCGCCACGGCTCTGCCAGCCCGGTGGCCCCTGGAACGGCTGACCGTGCTGGCCATAACGGCGCAGCTCGTCGTACTCGGCACGTTTGTCGGCGCTTTTCAGCGCTTCATAGGCTTCCGACGCGTCCTTGAATTTCTCTTCGGCGTCTTTTTCCTTGCTGACATCGGGGTGGTATTTGCGCGCCAGCTTGCGATAGGCCGCCTTGATTGCCTTGTCGTCTGCTGTCGGCTCCACGCCGAGGATCTTGTAATAGTCTTTGAAGTCCATTGAAGGAATCACCATCCGTTATCGATTTCGCGCCGTTGCCAAGCATGCGCCGATTCGCGCGTGCCAGGTTGACCGATCTCAAAGTTGTGACCGGGTGGCGCAGCAGAAGTTTATCGGCAGTAGACGGCGGTTCTTGTGACCGCCGGTGGTTCTGCCGGCCCATGCCAGCAAGTTTGGGGCGAAGCTTGAGGTTTCAAGGCAGTTTAGTCGCGAAATAGCAGATGACCGGCCTTCGATTCTGGCGCGCACTGACATACACTGCGCGGCCGTTTTTTTGACCGGAACCGAAAGACATGAAAGACGCCTCTCCAGCCCGTGCCTGCGGCATCGACTTCGGCACGTCCAACTCCACCGTCGGCTGGCTGCGCCCCGGCATGGAAACGATGATCGCGCTGGAAGACGACAAGATCACCCTGCCGTCGGTGGTCTTCTTCAACATCGAGGAACGCCGCCCGGTTTACGGTCGTCTGGCGCTGCACGAGTACCTGGAAGGCTATGAAGGCCGACTGATGCGCTCGTTGAAAAGCCTGCTCGGTTCCAAGCTGATCAAGCACGACACCAGCGTTCTCGGCACCGCGATGCCGTTCAAGGACTTGCTCGGCCTGTTTATCGGTCAGTTGAAGAGCCGCGCCGAAACTGCCGCTGGTCGGGAATTCGAGCAAGTGGTGCTGGGTCGTCCGGTGTTCTTCGTCGATGACGATCCGCTGGCTGACCAGGAAGCTGAAGACACTTTGGTCGACGTAGCCAAAAAGATCGGCTTCAAGGAAGTGTCGTTCCAGTACGAACCAATCGCTGCGGCCTTCGACTACGAGTCGACCATCGAAAAAGAAGAGCTGGTGCTGATCGTCGACATCGGCGGTGGTACCTCTGACTTCTCGCTGGTGCGCCTGTCGCCCGAGCGTCGCGGTGTCGACAACCGTCACGATGACATCCTCGCCACCGGCGGCGTGCACATCGGCGGTACCGACTTCGACAAACAGCTGAGCCTGCAAGGCCTGATGCCGCTGTTCGGCTACGGCAGCCGCATGAAGAGCGGCGCCTACATGCCGACCAGCCACCACATGAACCTGGCGACCTGGCACACCATCAACTCGGTGTATTCGCAGAAATCCAGCCTGGCGCTGGGCAGCATGCGATACGACATCGAAGACACCGGCGGTATCGACCGTCTGTTCAAGTTGATCGAACAGCGCGCCGGCCACTGGTTGGCGATGGAAGTCGAGGAAACCAAAATCCAGCTAACCCACACCGACAGCCGCCATGTGCCGCTGGATCGGATCGAGGCCGGGTTGAGCGTGGAATTGAGCCGCGCGCTGTTTGAATCGGCGATCGATGCGCTGCTGGAGCGGGTACGCGGCAGTGTTACGCAGCTGTTGAACGATGCCGGAGTGGCGGTCGATCAGGTCGACACGGTGTTCTTCACTGGTGGTTCGAGCGGGATTCCGGCGCTGCGCAACAGCGTCTCGGCAATGCTGCCGAATGCGCGGCATGTTGAAGGGAATATCTTCGGCAGCATTGGTAGTGGTTTGGCGATTGAAGCGATGAAACGTTACGGTTCGATGGCCTGATGATCGTTCCCACGCTCCGCGTGGGAATGCCGCCATGGACGCTCTGCGTCCGCTGTTGAGGCTGTGACGCGGAGCGTCACGGGATGCATTCCCACGCAGAGCGTGGGAACGATCACGGGGTGGTTACACCATCCCGCCCAGTTTCAACTCAGACTTCAAATACGCGTAATAAATCGGCCCTGCCACCACCCCCGGCAGGCCGAACGCGGCCTCGAACACCAGCATTGCCAGCAACAACTCCCACGACTTGGCACTGATCTGCCCGCCGACAATGCGCGCATTCAGGAAATATTCGAGTTTGTGGATAACGATCAGATAACCCAACGCCGCCACTGCCACCCAGATCGACAGCGACAGGCCGACGATGGTGATCAGCGTGTTGGATATCAGATTGCCGATCACCGGCAGCAGACCAAGCAAGAAGGTCAGCACGATCAGGGTTTTGGTCAACGGCAGCTTCACGCCGAACATCGGCAGGATCACCGCGAGGAAGATCCCGGTGAAGAAGGTGTTGAGCAAGGCAATTTTGATCTGCGCGAAAACGATATTGCGAAACGCTTGAACCAGCAGGTGCAGACGGTCGAACAGCGCCGCCGCCAGCGGTTTGCGTTTGGTGACGTCCGGCACGCGCTGCAGGGCGATGATCGCGCCGAGCACCATGCCGATCAGCAGCGTCACGAACATGTGCGCTGCATCCTTGCCGACCAGTTGCAGCTCGGAGAGATGCTTGCTCATCCATTCGCCAATCGCCACGCGGAATTCACCGGCGCTGGCGGGCAGATAAGCGTCGATGAACGGCGGCAGTTGCCCGCGCGCACGATCCACCACGCCCATGAATTTATCGAGCGAGGCGCCCGGGTTTTCCGCTTCGTGCAACAGGAAACTGATCGCGCCGGCAAAGAGCAGCGCCAGCACACTGACCACCAACGTCCCCAGCAACGCCACCGCCAGCCAACGTGCACGGCGGCCTTCGATCAGCCGTTGCAGTTGCGGGGTGAGCATGTTGACCAGCTCGAACACCAACAAGCCGGCGAGCAGGCTCGGCAACAAGCGCAGCGGCAGCACCAGCAGCAAACCGCCGAAAATGATGATGCAACTGACCCAGAACACTACATGACGCTCAGAAAACGTTGGCATACAGCCTCAAAACGAACGGCGTAAAAGGATGGGCAGTCTGCCAGCGTTCCGGCGCCGAAGCGAGCACAGGCCCGGGCGCCTCGTCGCGCCGAAAAGATCGCAGCCTGCGGCAGCTCCTACAGGATCGCGGTCTCATGTAGGAGCTGCCGCAGGCTGCGATCTTTTGCTCTTATTTTTTCTTCAGGCAATCACTCATGAACGCCTTGCGCGCATCGCCGGTCAGCGCTTTGGTTTTCGCATCGGCGTTGCAGGTGGTCATCTTTTGCTGCTGCGGGGTCAGCGTCTTGCCGTCATTGGCCGCTGGCGTTGCCTTGAGGCAGGTGCTCATGAAGGTTTTGCGCTCATCGCCTTTCAGACTCTTGGCGGTCGCATCGGCATTGCAGGTGGTCATTTTGTTTTGCTGCGCGGTAGCGGCGAAACCCTGGGAACACAGGAGCAAACCAATCATCAACAAAGGGACACGCAACATCTTCATGGAGTTTTCTCCTTGTCGCCGCACCGATGGGTGCGGCCTCTGCAGGAGTGTAGCCAAATCTTGTTACACCTTCCTCCAGCCGTTTCCGGCTTATTCGGTGCTTTCGGTCCTCAAGCTCTCGAACGCGTGAATATATTCCCTGTTGGCCTCGAGTCTGCGATTCACTACAGATTCCGGCAGGCGCTCGAAGGACACCGGCACCTCACCCGCAACGTGGTACATCGTCCCCGGCGCCAGCAGTGAGACGAATTGAGCGTAGGCACCTCGTTGGTGAAGCTTGTTGATCTTGATTTGCCTGATGGTGTTCTCTCGCGAAACCGGTGGCAGCGTTGCCGGGCCCGCTGGAACGTCGTTGATGAAGGCGTATTCGGCAACGCCGGGGCCCGCTTCAAGTGTCTCCAGCGCCGGCAGCTCGAATTGGAAGTAGCCCCTGTCGGCCGTGTGCGCGACGGGGAACTCGGGCCAAGAGTCCGCAACCACCAGGTCGGCAAGGTTGCTCAGGTCATCACCGATCACCACGTATTGATGATCGAAGGCTGTGGCTTTGACGATATGGATGCGCGACGCCCGAGGCTGGCTGGCGAGAAAAGAAAACGTCACTTTGGAATTTTCCGAGCAGTTTCCGCCCATGATTTCGATGGCTTTTTTCGCGGTTTGCGCATGGGTCAAACGGGCTACAAACTGCCCCGTTTGAAGATCAAGCTCCCTGAGACCCTTGATTTTCGCAATCGCCGAACCACCTTTTTCCCAGATGCTCGGCAGTTGATTGCCTGACAATGGCAACAACTCCTTGGCTCGGTAGATGGCCCGCTGCGCCAATTGCAGATTAGCCATTACGTGAGGCGTGACTTCGGTCGAAGTGACACCGACGGTGAGGCCCGGAAAGAGCACTTCACTGTAGTGAAGCAGTTCCACCGATGGTTCGACGACGTATTCCGGGTTTGCCTGAACCGCGCGCACGAGAACCCGATAGTCCGGGTCGCGCCCGGTCTGCAGCAGATCGCGCGCATGGTTGCCCAGATTGCGCTCGGACGCTGTCAGCGGCTCCAGTCCATCGGCGGTGAACAGACGCCCGAGGAGTTGCTGAAAGGCATCCGCCGGCAGCAGTTTCTTCAGATCCGGTAGCACTTCGATACTGCCCACCACCCGCCGGTTGGCGGCGTCATCCTGAAGATTGGCGTGCGCAATCGCCTCCCAAAGATCGTTCCAGCAATCAAGTGGCAGATTGTCATCGATAAATTTCAAACCGCGCAGATAGTTGTACCGCTCATATTCGGCAACGCTGGGGTGAAACGCCAAGGTAACAAAGTCAGGAAACTCTTCGGCGATCGTCTGCAACGAGACGGCTTCATCGGCCTCGGTCACCCCGCCCCCGCGCAGGCGCATGACCGAAGGATCGAAGCTCTGCACCGGCAGAATGGGCAAATCGCTCAGAACCTTGAGCAGTCGATGAGGTTTGAGGAGATGCTCACGCAACGCGGATTTCAACCTCGACCCTTCGCCGATGTGGATGCCCAGACGGTTGCGCTCGGCATCCGGCAGCGCCTGCAAAATCGCCGTGTAGAAATCGCCGGAGGGGTGCAACGCCTGACCCGAATCGTCATGCGCCTGGAACCTGCCGTTGTCGTCGATGACAATCGAGCGCTGAATCGCAGCGGTATCGGCGCCGATGTGATCCAGCCGTCGACCGCCGTACTGGTACAGACGAACATCAATGCTCACTTCGGCGTTCCAGCCCGGCAGATTCGCCAACGAATGCAGGATCAGCGCGTGGCTGTCAGCACTCTCGACCGAGTCCAGAAAAAGCCCTTCATAAGCCCGACTGATTCGCACATCTTGCTGAGCCCAGCGCCCGAGATTCAGCAAGCGCTCGGGAACCTTTCCAAGCGCCAGTATCTCAAGCTCCGAAGACGTGGCCAGCGAGACCAGTTCTTGCGCTACAGGGCCTGGCAAATCGACCAATCTGTCCAGAATGACTCGCGCCGCTGCCGAGATGGTTCTGGCCTCCCTGCTGTAGCGGCGTTCGAACAGACTCGATTGCCGCTGACGGGCCAAACGCGCCAGCTCGGCACGCAACCGTCGGGTACTAGCCTCGGGCGAGGCTACCGGTGCATTGGCCGGATCGCCCAGCAGGGTGCGGGTTTGCGCATCGTCCAATTGTGTCACCAGGCTTTTTAGCCAATCACCGCCGAATAAACCCTCCAGCGATAAGCGTAAGGGCCGCGAATTGGCTGAACCGAGATAACCCAGCGTTTCGCCGCGGGGGCCGACCAGTTCAACGGCTTCGCCTGGCCATAGCCCATCGAGCAGTTGAAACTGCCAGGCGGGATCGGCCTGCAGAAATTGCTTGGGGCTGACGCTCGAGAGTTGCTCGATGAAGGTCTTGATATCACGGTCGATTCGCACGCGAGTCACGGTATCGCTGAGCAAGGGAATAGGCCGCTCATTGCCGCTGTACATGCGCCGCAAGGCGTCGGGTTCTACCTGGCTGACGGTGCGGATGTCCGCGAAACTTTCGTCCAGACCGTCAACCGACGGCCCGAGCCGGCGCATCAATGTGTCGATATCCCAGGTGTGCGGTTGCTCGCCCTCAATCACAAAGGCCCCCGCGCCATTGGTGTTGACCACCGGTTGATAGGCGTTGGAACGACTCGGATGCTGCAGCCGATGGTTGCCGCGCGGTGCATCTTTGCGCACCTCGAAGTGACGCGAGCCCAGACGCAGGATCGATTTGCCCTGATGCACATGCAACCCGTCAGCCTCCGGCCTGGCATCAGCCGCCAGCAGCAAATTGCGCTGCAGATAGACGTCGAGATTCTGCCCCCACAGCCGCTGACTGCCATCGGCCAGCGTGACCGGTCGGGTGTTCTCCAGGAATGAAGACAACCTGGGTTGAATAACCTCTTTGGCAAAACTGCCGCCGACCGCAAACAGTCCTGCCTCAATGATCGACTCAGTCGCGCCGATGAGATGTTGCGCCGCTTGCACATAGTCACCGTCGGCCAGGTCGATCACGCCCTCCACAATTTTGCTGACCAGCTGGTAAACCATGTAGCTCAACATCATTTCGCCGAGAAACGGCACAAACGGTGTCACCACCAATAGCGCGACATTGAGGATGTCAGCAAACACCTGCTCAAGGTCTTCGACCCACGCCCAGCGCGCGGCGCTGTCGGCATCGGCAGTCGTAACGGCCAGCGTACGGCCGTCATTGAGCATCTTGTTCACTTGCTGGCGGAACAGATAACCCCACACATCGGCGTTGAAGTGCTCGCCCGTCTGCTCGCCGAAGGCAATGGCGCCAAAGCGCAGGCGCGGGTTTGCTGTTGGCGTTTCGCGCCAGGACGGTTGCCCGGGTTGCGGCGAAGGCCCGTGATACTGAATCGGAAACAGTTGTGCCTGGAGTTGGGCAAAAAACCGCCCGCGCTGTTCATGCGCGACAAACTGGCTGAAAAACACTTGATACGGGTTTGGCGCGGAGGGTGCCAGTACCGCATCCCCCTGTAACTGTCGCGTCAACTCGACGAAAAAAGCCTGCGATGACGAGTATTCCTTGAGGGGATGTTGTGCATCGTGCGGCACATAGGCGATCACCCGCCGCACGCCGGAAACGGGGGCATCCGGATCCGGCATCATCAGCACAATGCCGGTCAGGCGAACATCAAGCATCGTCAGGTGATAGTAACGAACCGGCAAACCATCGAGCTTCAGGCCACGTTTGCCGTCGCACAAATGCAGAACGTGCAAGTAGCCGTCAGCAGAAACGTCCTTTTTCATCAACGCCAGGTGAGCAGCCACTTTGAGCGCCTGTTTCTGGCTGTCGATAACCCGTGTTTGCAAGACTCCGCGCGCCAGGGCATCGGCAGGACGCAAGTAGTCTTCAAGACAGGCCTTGTAGCGTGCGCCTAGATCCAGTGTTCGACATAACGTCGTGAACTGTTCGACCGTCATTGCATTCAAGTCACGAACTTCAAACTGACCACGCTCATCCGGTTTACTGATAAATCCACTGCCGTCGCTAAAACTTTCATCGATTGAAAAGTTATGCAGGGCCGCATCCAGTAGAGAAACGGTGCGAATGCTCATACCGCCCGTTACATTAAATGTCCAGGGAGACAGGTGTGCCGGTGAATAAAGCCGTATATAAGTTTCGCGAACATCGACCGACACACCGTATTGAACTTTCAACGCCTGGGTCAGCAACGGTTGTGCGAAGGCGTAGACGTCCTGCAACCGCGTAAACATCCGATCGACGGCAGCCTGAGCACGCCAGCCCGAGGCTATCGCCCGCTGAAGCGATGCGTGTTGAACTAACGATGCCTCTTTTAACCAGGCCGGTACAACATTGACGCCCTGTTTAAGTTCGGCAACTCTTTTCCCCGATGACTGGATGAGCCATTCAGGAATGGCCTCACGAATGAACTCATGATGAACACTTTGGCCAAAATGATTATTCACAGAGTGACTGATAGACCTTGAAGACTTACTCATTTTAATTCCTGCTCGATCCTTGAAAGAATCTGCAGGAGCCTACCCCGAGCACATCGTTATCTCGTGAAGCCTGTTTCGGAAAGTGCTGTAAGAAAGCTCACTTTCTGACTAGAACAATTTATGCCGACGATAAAACTCCGGTGTACAGCCGGCCTGACGCTGAAACATCGCAATAAACGCTGAGCCACTGCTGTAGCCGAGATCAAAGGCAATTTCCTGCACGCTGCGTGAAGTCTCCAACGCCTCGATCGCCGCGAGATAACGCAGACGCTGACGCCATTCGCCAAAACTCATCCCCAACTCCCGTACAAACTGACGCGCCAACGTGCGCTCACTGACATGCACTTGCGCCGCCCAATGCGCCAGCGGCTGGTTGTTGCCAGGCTCGGCCTGCAACGCTTCGAGGATCGCCAGCATACCCGGACTGCTCGCGTAGGGCAGATAACACTCGTGCACCGGCGCCTGTTGCAGTTGATCAACCAACACCTGCGCCAGTCGTTGATCGGCATCGAGTTGAGGAATTTTCACATCGCGCGCGGCGAAGTCCTTGAGGATCGCTTTGAGAATGTCGCTGATCGCCAGCGTGCAGGCGCGTCGGGGCAGATCGGCGCAGACCTTGGGATCCAGACACACCGCGCGATAGTTGACCGGTTGATGGCTGTAAAAACTGTGCTCGACCTGCGGCGGCACCCACACCGCGTATTGCGGCGGCGACATGAAGCGACTGCCGTCGACGTCCATGTGCAGCACGCCGTGCGCCGCGTATTCCAGTGTGCCCCACGGATGGCGGTGCGGCGCGGCGAATTCGTGGGCGTTGAAATCGGCATAACGGAAGTACACCGCCGATGGCAGCTCGCTGAAATCCAGTAGATCGATGTGTTTACTGTTCATGCTGTCCGGTTTCAGAGGCAGGTTGTCCGGTTCGAAGTATAGGCCTGCATCCAGACAAGGGATAATTGCGACTCATCAACGTACTGGTTTCAACTCATGCAATACGCGTTTCCGCTGTTGGCGATTTTTATCTGGGCCGGCAATACCGTGATCAACAAACTGGCGGTCGGGGCGATTTTCCCCGCCGAGATCGGTTTCTATCGCTGGCTGCTCGCCGGGTTGTTGTTCACGCCATTCATGCTCAAAGCGGTGATCGCGCACTGGCCGCAGATTCGCCCGAATCTGGGCAAGATCTTCGTCCTCGGCGTACTCGGCATGGCGGTGTATCAGAGCCTCGCTTACTTCGCGGCGACCCTGACCACCGCGACCAACATGGGCATCATTTTGTCGCTGATGCCGTTGATGTCGCTGGCCATGGCAATCATCAGCCTCGGTCAACGTCTGACCGCCGGTGCGCTGGTCGGCGCGGTGCTGTCGTTTGCTGGCGTGCTGGTGGTGGTGTCGTCGGGCAGCCTTGGCGCATTGCTGCAACACGGCCTGAACATGGGCGATGCGATGATGTTGATCGCGACGCTGGCTTACGCGATTTACAGCACGCTGCTGAAGAAATGGCAGCTGCGCTTACCGCCGCTGGTGTTGCTGTATTTGCAGGTACTGGTGGCGATTGTCGTGTTGTTTCCGCTGTATGCAGCGTCGCCGAAAACCGGTTTGACTCTGCAGAACGTTCCGCTGGTGTTGTATGCGTGCCTGCTCGCGTCGATGGTTGCGCCGTTGGCGTGGATGCAGGCGGTGCAACGCCTGGGGCCGAGCCGGACGACGTTGTTCTTTAATTTGCTGCCGCTGATTACTGCGCTGATTGCGGCGGTGGTGTTGAAGGAGCAGTTGGCGATGTATCACTTGGTGGGCGGGTTGCTGACGTTGGGTGGGGTGATACTTTCTGAGCGTTGGACCACCGTGCTGGGCCGCCAGCCCCGCATTGCCTGATGCCTATACCTTTGTGGCGAGGGGATTTATCCCCGATGGGTCGCGTAGCGGCCCCAAAAAAGCGGGGGCCGCTGCGCAGCCCATCGGGGATAAATCCCCTCGCCACAAAAGCGATTTAAAGGCCGGCAGCTTTTAGGCGTGCCGCGTGCTCAACAAACAACCGCACCGGATCCGCGCCCTTGCCCACCAGCCCCAGCGACTGGTTAACAATGTCGAAATGATCCAGCGGATAATCATCGCCAATCACCGTGCCAAGGTGCGAGCTGTACCGCCCGACCATCCCGTCGCACTGCCCCGGCTCGCGCACAAAGGTTTTCGCGAACAAGCGACAACTGCGATTGGTCCCGTCAAACAGATTGCCGCCGCGGTCGGTCTTGCCCGGCTGCAACGTCCCCGACCACGAGTAATAACGCACGCCGTTAACCTCTTCCGGCCCATGCCCGCCCCAGGTTTGCGGCAAGCCCTGTGGATAACGCTGGTTGAACAGCGCCACGCCCGCCGTGGTCAGCGAATGGTGCGAAGCATGGACATCCACCGGAAATCCCGGCCCGCGATAACCGGTCTCCAGCACCGCCATCAGCCACCCGAAAAAACGCAACAACGCCTCAAGCAGACGCCCCTTGGCGCTGTCCGCCGGGTAATGTTTTTCCAGATAATCCGCCAGCTCCGAGCCATGATTGGGCCCCGCCACCGACGTGACCGACGCCACCAGATCCGGGCGTTTCGCCGCGGCATAGCGCGCCGTCAACGAGCCCTGACTGTGGCCGAACAGGTTGACCTTCTGCGCGCCGGTCTCGCGCAAGATCTCGTCGATACGCGCGAGCAGTTGCTCGCCCCGTACCTCAGTCGAATTGAGCGGCGACACCTGAACCGCGAACACCGTCGCACCACCACGGCGCAAGGCTTTGATGATTCCGTACCAATACGGATAGAGCACTAAACGTACAAACCCGAGCATGCCCGGTACCAGCACCAGCGGATAACGCGTGGACATGGGCAAACATCCTTGTGGTCGGTGAGTGGATGCAAGGCCTGCAAAACGCCCGCCAAGCATCCTCCCTGATGATGACAACTCATCGACCAGCCTACTTCAGGCCCACCACCCCCGCCACAATCAGCCCCACCGACAGCAGTTTGACCAGCGTCAGGCTCTCGCCGAGCAAGGCAAAACCGAGGAACACCGTGCCCAGCGAGCCGATGGCCGTCCAGATCGGATAAGCAATACTCACCGGCAAATCGCGCATCGCCAAAGTCAGAAAGTAAATCCCGCCGATCGCCGCGATCACCGTGATCAGCGACGGCCACAGCCGGGTGAAACCTTCTGCGTACTTCATGCCCATGGCGAAGGTGACTTCAAAACCGGCAGCGATCAGCAGGAACACCCAGGCCACCTAGAACTCCCGGGCAAGGTCGAGCAAACGCTGCTCGGCCTCGGCCACCGACACCGCGAAGGTGCGTTCGGCGGATTCTTCACCTTCGGCGGCGACCACGCTGACATCGTTGATGCCGATGAAACCCAGCGCCGTGCGCAGCCATGGATCGGCGTGGTTCAGCGCTTCCAGTTCGCCACCGGGGCCGAAGCCGAATCCGCCGCGACTGGTGACGATCAAGGCTTTCTTGCCCTGTAACAGCGGCGTGTATTGGGCGACGCCGTTGTCCAGCGTGTGATCGAAGGTCAGGCCCAACCGCACGATCTGATCGACCCAGGCCTTGAGCCCGCTGGGTACGTTGAAGTTGTACATCGGCGTGGAAATCAGCAGCAGATCATGATCGAACAATTCGCCGACCAGTTGATCGCTGAGCGCCAGATCGGCCTGCATCGACAGAGGCCGGTTGTCGGGCTCGGGGTAAAACGCTGCGGCGACGAACGCTTCGTTGACTGCCGGAATCAATGCCCGCCCGACTTCACGGCGAGTGACTTGAGCCTGCGGATGGCGCACCTGCCAGGCGCTGAGAAAACTTTCCGCCAGACGGCGCGAAGTGGAACGATCACCACGTGGACTGGCATGCAGCACAAGAATCTTGCTCATCTGTACATTCTCCGGACTAGAATCAAACGGCTTGTGGCTTGCAGCTTGAAGCTCGCCATTACGTCTAAACAAATGAGCAAAAATCAGTCGGGATGAATTGATTTCATCCGTGGAGTTTTCAATGTTCGCCTCGCTGCCGCTGACCGCCCTGCGCGCTTTCGAATCTGCTTCACGTTTGTTGAGCTTTAAAGCGGCCGCCGAAGAGTTGTCGGTGACGCCGACGGCGATTTCCCATCAGATTCGTGCGCTGGAGGACTGGCTCGGGCTTGCTCTGTTCGAACGCCTGCCGCGCCAGGTACGCCTGACCGAGGGCGGCGAGCGCCTGTTTCGCAGCCTGCACGGCGCGCTGCTGGAAGTGGCGCAGAGCGTCGACACCCTGCGCCCGCAACGCAGCGTCAGCAGCCTGACGCTGTCGACCACCGCAGCCTTCGCGGCGTTATGGCTGGTGCCGCGTCTCGGACGTTTTTATGCACAGCATCCGAACATCAACGTGCGCCTCGATACCCACTGCGAAGTTATCGATTTGCATCAGGACGCCAGCGTCGATCTGGTGCTGCGCTACAGCCTCGACGACTATCCGAACCTGTATGGCTTGTGCCTGTTCGATGAATCCTTCGGCGTCTACGGCTCACCGGAGCAAGTGGCACTGGCCGCGCGGCGCACGCCAACATTGATCAGCGTGCATTGGCATAACTCGAAGCTCTACGCCCATGGCTGGCAAGCGTGGTGCGCAAAGGCTGGCGAAAACTGGCTCAAACAGTCGCCGGCGAACCGCGAGTACGACGAAGAGCATTACGCCCTGCAAGCGGCGATTGCCGGGCAAGGCCTGGTGCTGGCGAGCAATATTCTGGTCTCGGAAAGTGTCGCCAGTGGTCTGCTGGTGCCTTACAAAGCCGACGTTGTGGTGGATGGCGCCGGGTATAGCGCGTTGTGTGTGCCGGGCCGCGAACGGCATCCGCCGGTGCGCGCATTTTTTGCGTGGTTGCGCGAGGAGGCGGCGTTGTCGGGGCTGACGCCGAGGACAGCGCAAATTGCATAAAACTTTTTGCTTCGCTCATGACTCACAACTTGGGTAGCGACCACGGCCGCAGAACGTGGCGCCCATCGGATTAGCCTCCTGGAGATCGAAATGAGCGACGACCTGCATCTGTCAGATGTTCAAACACTGCGCGAACGTGCGCGCCAACACGTCGAGAACGGTGCTGTAACTGAAGGCTACAGCGCCGACCGTGAAGAAGTGCTGCGCTTGCTCAACGAATCGCTGGCCACCGAACTGGTCTGCGTGTTGCGCTACAAGCGCCACTATTTCATGGCCAACGGCGTCAAAGCCCATGTGGCCGCCGAAGAATTTCTTGAGCACGCCACCCAGGAAGCCCAGCACGCCGACCGTCTGGCCGAGCGCATCGTGCAATTGGGCGGCGAGCCTGAGTTCAATCCCGACCTGCTGTCGAAAATGTCCCACGCGCAATACGTGGCCGGGAACACCCTGAAAGAGATGGTTTACGAGGATCTGGTCGCTGAGCGGATTGCCATCGATAGCTACCGCGAGATCATTCAGTACATCGGCGAGAAAGACCCGACCACTCGGCGCATCTTCGAAGACATCCTCGCGCAGGAAGAAGAGCACGCCGATGACATGGCCGACATCCTGAACGACCTCTAAACCCTGATAACTGATCGTTCCCACGCTCCGCGTGGGAACGCAGCCCGGCACGCTCTGCGTGCCTTTTTAATGCCGAACGCGGAGCGTCCGTAGAGGCATTCCCACGCCGAGCGTGGGAACGATCGGTGTAGGAGCTGCCGAAGGCTGCGATCTTTTGCTTTTACCCGATTATTTGGTGGGTTTAAGGTCACCGGGGCTTTCCCTTCCTTCATCAGCTCAAGCAACGGTGCACACTGATTCGGCTCGCCACCACTCGGCGCCACCAACGCCAGCAACCCCGCGCCGAGCAACAGCAACGGCACCGGCTTAACCCCAGCGTCGAGATCATTCAGTACATCGGCGAGAAAGAACCGACTAATCTTCGAAAACATCCTCGCGCAGGAAGAAGAGCACGCCGATGACATCGGCCGACATCCTGAACGACCTCTAAACCTGATAGATCGCCTTCGCGAGCAAGCCCGCTCCCACATTGGAATGCATTTCAATTGTGGGAGCGAGCCTGCTCGCGAAGAGGCCGCAACAGAAGCACAAAGATCGCAGCCTTCGGCAGCTCCTACATAACTGATCGTTCCCACGCTCCGCGTGGGAACGCAGCCCGGCACGCTCTGCGTGCCTTTTTAATGCCGAACGCGGAGCGTCCGTAGAGGCATTCCCACGCAGAGCGTGGGAACGATCGGCGTAGGAGCTGCCGAAGGCTGCGATCTTTTGATCTTGCCCTTATTTAGTGGGTTTAACCGTTACCGGGGCTTTCCCTTCCTTCATCTGCTCCAACAACGGCGCGCACTGATTCGGCTCGCCGCCACTTGGTGCCACCAACGCCAGCAACCCCGCCGCCGGCGCCGCAATCACGCCCAACGCCACCATCCCCGCACCGCGCAACAGCAACGGCACCGGTTTAACCCCGGCGTCCGGCTTGATGAACCTGCCGCGCACGTACAGCGGCGAACGCAGGGAAATCAAACGCCAGCCCTTCGATTCCGGGGTCACCGTCAGATCCAGTTGCTCGGTGGCCATGTTCGCCGTGCCATCGATATAAATGATCGCGTTCTCTGTATCGAAGACAAACAACTGCGTCGTCGCCAGGCCGGTCTTGATATCGAAATCCGCCGCCGCGCAGTTGATCTTCACTTCCTTGTCGCCAAAGATTTTGCCGACCACGTAGTTACCGACGTTAAGCCCGGCCAGCTCCATCAATTCACGACTGATCGCACCGTCATTGATCAGCATCTTCAACTTGCCATTGGCACCGCCCAGCAGCTTCGCCACCGAGTTGCCGCGGCCGCTGATATCGGCGTCGCCATTCAGCTCGCCGAAACTGGTCTTCATCGGTTCAAAGGTCGGGAACAACTCTTTGAGCTTGAAGCGGCGCGCGGTGAGTTTGGCTTGGCCTTCCATCGGTTCGGTGCGGCCGTTGAGACGGATTTGTGCATCGAGATTGCCGCCAGCGACGCCGAAGCGCAGCGGCTGCAAGCTCAGTTCGCCGTCGTTGAGCACCAGATGCGTATAGAGGTCATTGAACGGCAGCTTCTCGCTGTGGACGATGCGCTTGCCGGTGAATTCAACGTCGGCATCCATCGCGCGCCAGCGATCGGTCTTGAACTCCTCGACCGGCAGCACTTTATCCGCCGGTTGCTTGCTGTCGCCGCCACGGGCCTTTTGCTTGTCATTCGAATCGGCGCCGATCAGCGGCGCAAGGTCGGCGAATAGCAGTTGATTGGAAACCAGCGCACCGCTGAGTTTTGGTCGCGGCTGGGTAGCGGCGTAAGTCAGGTCGCCGTGGATGTCGCTGTTGCCGATCTTGCCGTTGAATTTTTCGTAGGTGAATTTCGCGCCGGCAGCGTCATGCAGTTTGGCGATCAAATGACCGTCAGTGGAATACGGTGGTGTGTCGGGCAGAGTGACGCCGGTCAATGGGTAGAGATTGCCGAGGCTGTCGCCGGCCAGCTTCAGGCGCAGGTCAAGAGCGCCGAGATTCATCGGGTCGGTCAGGGTGCCGGCCAGTTCGATGCGGGTGTCGCCGATCTTCGCCTGGGCTTGCAGCGGAAACGGTTTGCTCGCGTCCTGCAAGGCCAGCAATCCGCCGATCTTGCCCTGGCCAGTAAGGTTCTGGCCGTGGTATTGGCCTTTGACCTTGAGCGCAAACGCGTAGTCCTGCGGCGCGCCGCCCTTGTCCTGCGCGGTTTTCGCCGCTTTGTCGCCAACGATGTCGCTGTACGGAATCGGCTTGCCCAGCGGATCGATCAGCACATCGAGATTGGTTTTCAGGGTCTGGTCATCGAGGGTGACGTGGCCCTTGTCGAAACCGATGGCGCCGATGTCGACCACCCAGCTCGACGGTTCAGCATTCGGATCCTTGGGATCAAACTTGAACACCCAGTTGGCGCGACCATCCGCCAGTCGTTGCAGATCGGCGTTGGGCTCGGTGAGGTCGATTCGCGGAATCACCACGCGTTGCGCCAGCAGCGCCAGTGGCGAGATGCGCAGTTCGACACGTTTGAGGGTGACCATCTGCGGTTTCTTCGACCAGTCCGGATTGCCCAGGCTCAAATCCTCGGCAACCACATGCGGCCACGGCACCCAAGCGCGCCAGCCGCCTTCATCCGGCTCGCGCTGCCAGATCACCGCGAGGTTGCCATTGATGGCAAACGGTCGGTGCAGTTCTTCCGAGACTTTGGCGTTGAGCGGCGGTTTGATCCGGTTCCAGTCGAAGAACACGATGATCAATACCAGCACGGCCAGTAGCAGCACGAGGGTGGCGAAGATCCAACTGAAGATTTTTCCAGTGCGCGTCATGCACAAAACTCCTGATCACGACCCCTCACCCAAAACACGGTGAAAGGCTGAAACGGCGGGCCAAAGCGGCCCCTATGAAAACTGTGACTGGCAAAAGGCCCGCAGGTTTAACCGAAAAGCCGATTAAGACGGAAAAACCCGGGTGAATTCTGACCGAACAGTCGAGCAGCGTTACCGCGACCCGCACTTTTGCGAGGCGCGAGTGGGTCGAAAATACCCACCTCGGTGCAAAACCGATGCTCTGAAAGGCCCGATCTAGAGCCTCCCGCCAGAACAATCAATTCTGTTGATTATTACCATTGCGTTTATGAACTTTTATATCGACTTATCGAGAGTAGCATTGCCCTCGTACCCACTTTATCGCCCTCCCAAGGAGCAACCCATCATGAAACGCCAATTACTGCTTAGCCTTACCCTCTCGATGCTGGCCAGCACTGCTTTCGCGCTGCCTGCCGCCGAACAAGCCACGCCACAAGTAAAAACCAGCTATTCGGTGTTCAGCCAGACCGTTGCTGCCGACGGCTCCGACCACACCAAAGGCACCCTCGCTGAAGACGGCTACGACAAAACTCCACAGGGTCAAGCTGTAGCAGAAGGCGGCCGTGATCGCCTGGAAGAAAAAGGTCTGGTCGAAGATGGCTACGACAAAACTCCTCAAGGTCAGGCTGTCGCCGAAAACGGTCGCAACCGCCTCGAAGAAAAAGGCCTGGTTGAAGACGGCTACGACAAAACCCCACAAGGCCAGGCTGTTGCCGAAGGTGGTGGTGATCGTGTGATCGAACGCAACAGCGCTGTGAGCTGAGCCCATGGTGGCCCAGAAAAAAAGCCCAATCGACGGATTGGGCTTTTGACTTTTCAGGCCCCGGTAAAACATCCCGCAAAAATCCCCGCTGCACCGTCCTGCCGTTCGACGCCGATAAAGCCGATTTGCTAGAGTGCGGCGCTTGTCCCGCCGAAGAACACACCCTGCGATGCTGCCCCGCGCCGAACAGAAGCAACAGACCCGCAACGCCCTGATGGACGCTGCCCGCCACCTGATGGAAAGCGGCCGAGGATTCGGCAGCCTGAGCCTGCGCGAAGTGACCAAAACCGCCGGGATCGTGCCCACCGGTTTCTACCGGCATTTTGCCGATATGGACGAACTGGGTTTGGTGCTGGTCAGCGAAGTCGGTCAGACCTTCCGCGAAACCATCCGCCTGGTGCGCCACAACGAATTCGTCATGGGCGGCATTATCGATGCCTCGGTGCGGATCTTTCTCGATGTGGTCAGCGCTAATCGCTCGCAATTTTTGTTTCTCGCCCGCGAGCAGTACGGCGGTTCGCTGCCGGTGCGGCAAGCCATTGGTCGGTTGCGCGAAAACATCAGCTCCGACCTTGCATCGGATCTGACGATGATGCCCAAGCTCCAGCATCTCGATGCCGATGGCCTGAGTGTGATGGCTGATCTGATCGTCAAATCGGTGTTCGCCACCCTCCCCGACATCATCGACCCGCCCGCTGAAGCACTGCCGGAGCATCTGACGCCACAGGCGAAGATCACTCAGCAGCTGCGTTTTATCTTTATCGGCCTGAAGCATTGGCAGGGCCTGGGCAGTACCGAATAACTCCCCTCTATCACTGACACACCAAATTCCCCCTGTGGGAGCGGGCTTGCTCGCGAAAGCGTCGTATCAGCCAACATCTATATTGCTGACCCACCGCCTTCGCGAACAAGCCCGCTCCCACAAGGGTCATGCGTCACGGCCTCTATTTGGTGCATGTAAAAACCTTCATGCACCAAAACCTTCCAAATCCCCGCAACATCTTGAAACATCCACTACGCTCCGACAGGGATTTCCTACATCTCGTCCGATTGGCAAGCCCCTTGCTCTAGAGCAACCATTGTCCATAGCTGGAAGTTTCCCGATGCTGGTGATTCACCGCAGAATCGACCCTCAACCCGTCTGGGCCGCCGAGTTGCACCTGACCTTCGAAGCGCGGAGCAAAAGCCGTCTGCGCTGTTTCAGTGCTGAAGGTGAAGACGTCGGGTTGTTTTTGGAGCGTGGCCAACCGCCGCTGTATGACGGCGAATGCCTACAGGCTGAAGACGGCCGCATCGTCCGCGTCTGCGCCCGCCCCGAGCAGTTGCTGCACGTCACCTGCGCCAACGCCTTCGAACTGACCCGCGCCGCTTATCACCTCGGTAACCGCCATGTCGCCCTGCAGGTCGGTGACGGCTGGCTGCGTCTGCTCGACGATTACGTACTCAAAGCCATGCTTGAACAATTGGGCGCGCAGGTTTCAGCCATCGAAGCACCGTTCCAGCCGGAACATGGTGCTTATGGCGGCGGCCACCACCATTCACGACACGGCGACGAAGACTTCAACTACGCACCGAAACTCCATCAGTTCGGCGTACGCCTGTGAATCCGGCCTGGGCGCTGCTGCGCCTGGCCAGTCCGCAGTTGCCGATTGGCGGTTACAGCTATTCGCAAGGTCTGGAGATGGCTGTGGATAACGAACGGGTGAAAAACCCGGACGACGCCCGCCGCTGGATCAGCGATCAGTTGCTGTTGAACCTGTCGCGCTTTGAGGCGCCGTTGTTGCTTGCGCATTGCCAAGCGGCGGCGGATGAAAACTGGAGCGAGTTGCTGATCCTCTGCGAAAGCCATCGTGCCAGCCGCGAGACTCGCGAGTTGCATCTGGAGAGCCGGCAGATGGGCTACTCGTTGCAGCAATTGCTCAACGGTTTGCCGGAGCTCGACGCGCCTGCTCGCGAATTTCTCGAACAATGCGCGGAACCGCATCTGGCCTTGTGCTGGGCGCTGGCTGCACGCGCCTGGGGCATCGCCCCGCAAGACGCCCTCGCCGCGTGGCTGTGGAGTTGGCTGGAAAACCAGCTCGCCGTGCTGATGAAAACCCTGCCGCTGGGCCAGCAAGCCGCCCAGCGCCTGACCAGCGAATTGCTGCCGTTACTGCAACAGGCACAGCAGGACGCGACCCGAATCAATCCCGAACACATCGGCAGCGCCGCGTTCGGCCTGTCCTTGGCGTGCATGGCCCACGAGCGCCAGTACAGCCGCCTCTTTCGCTCCTAGGAGAAACATTCATGAACACACAACCTCTGCGCGTCGGCATCGGCGGCCCGGTCGGTTCCGGCAAAACCGCGTTGACCCTGGCCCTGTGTCTGGCCCTGCGCGAGCGCTACAACCTCGCCGTGGTCACCAACGATATCTACACCCGCGAAGATGCCGATTTCCTCGTGCGCAATGAAGCCCTCGCGCCGGAGCGGATCATCGGCGTGGAAACCGGCGGCTGCCCGCACACGGCAATCCGCGAAGACGCCTCGATCAACCTTGAAGCGGTAGATCAACTGAACCGGCGTTTTCCGGGGCTCGATCTGATTCTCGTCGAGTCGGGCGGCGATAACCTGTCGGCGACGTTCAGCCCGGAACTATCCGACCTGACCATTTACGTGATCGACGTCTCGGCCGGCGACAAGCTGCCGCGCAAGGGCGGGCCGGGGATCTGCAAATCGGATCTGCTGGTGATCAACAAAATCGACCTGGCGCCGCTGGTGGGCGCCTCGCTGGAGATGATGGACAGCGACACCAAACGCATGCGCAACGGCAAGCCGTTCGTCTTCAGCAACCAGAAAACCGGTCAGGGTCTGGAAGCCATCATCGCCTTCATCGAACGCCAGGGCCTGCTGACCGCAGCCTGATTTATTTATCAACAAGGAAGCTTATTCATGACACTTAAACGCATTCTCGGCGCCGTGGCACTGCTGCTGACCCCGGCCCTGGCCTTCGCCCACCCGGGGCACGGCGACAGTGGTTTGATCGCCGGTATCAGCCACCCGATTGGTGGCCTCGACCATTTGTTGGCAATGGTTGCCGTCGGTTTGTGGGCCGCGCAGCAACAAGGCGCGGCGCGTTGGGCGCTGCCGTGCACGTTTGTCGGCACCATGCTGATGGGTGGCCTGCTCGGGTTTGAAGGGCTGGAACTGCCGGCGCTGGAAAGCGGCATTGCCGCGTCGGTATTGGCGCTGGGTCTGGCGGTGGCATTGGCGGTGCGTCCGCCGCTGGTGATGGCGGTGCTGGCGACAGCGGTGTTTGCGTTGTTCCATGGTGTCGCGCATGGCTTGGAATTGCCGGATATGAGTAGTCCTTGGGCGTATGCGGCGGGTTTTGTGGCAGCTACGGCGGTGTTGCATGCGGCGGGTTATGCCGTGGTGCGTTTTCTGCCTCAAGCTGCTGCACCGTTGGTGCGCGTTGCAGGCGCGGCTTCGGCGGTGACTGGGGCCTGGTTGTTGGCAGGCTGATTTTTTAGCGCCTGCGCTGGCCTCTTCGCGAGCAAGCCCGCTCCCACATTGGATTTGTGCCGTACACAAAACCTGTGGGAGCGGGCTTGCTCGCGAAGGCGGCCTGACAGACACCGTCTCGCTCAAGCAGTGCTCTCTGCTACCATGTCGCGCAATCGCCCCAGCCCGTGACGACGCCCGCCCATGCCCCACGCTTCCCGCTCCACCTCCCTGCCTGAATTGACCGCCCTGTTCGGCGCTGTGCAACAGCACTTCGTCAACGTGATCGTGCCCCTCTGGCAAGGCCCGGGCTGGAACGCCGACATGGCGCTGCCGTACGAGGCGCTGGATGCCGCGCATCAACCCTTGCCACCGCAACGCTATCGCGCGATGGCGTGCGCGCGGCAGTTGTATCTGTTTTCCAGTCTGATCGGGGTTGTGGATAACGCTGACGTTCGCGCGGCGGCGCTGTTCCGCTCGTTGCAACGGCACTTCCACGACGCCGACCACGGCGGCTGGTTCTACAGCATCGATGCGCAGGGCAAACCGCTGGATCAGCGCAAGGATCTCTACACCCACGCCTTCATCCTTTTTGCCTGCGCGCATTACTGGGGCAAGTCCGGCGATCCGCTGGTCGAGTCGACGCTGAATGCGGCGCTGGAAATCATTGGTCGGCGCTTTGCCACCGGTGATGGCTTGTACGAGGCGTGCCTGAATCGCGACTGGATCACCCTGGAAACCGGCCCGCTGCAAAACCCGTTGATGCACTTGGCCGAAGCCTTCCTCGCCACGCTCGCCGCTCGCGAAGATGCCCAGACCCAGACCGCGTTGCTGGAGTTATGCACAGCCATGCACAAGCGCTTCGTCGATCCGCAACATGGCGTGTTAATGGAGAAACCGCTGGGGGCTGTGGATAACTGGTACGAGCCGGGGCATCAGTTCGAATGGTATTTCCTGCTCGAGTCTTCGCCGTTGCTGCGCGGCTCGAAGCTGCATGCGGCGCTGGATCGGGCGTTTGCGTTTACTGAACTTCACGGCGTGGAACAGCCGTCAGGCGCGGTGCGAGCGATGCTCGATCTGCGACAGGATGGCCAGCCGAAGGATTCGACTCAACGAATCTGGGCGCAGGCGGAATATTTGCGCGCGCTGACGTTGCGTCAGGGCAGCGAGGCGGTAGTGTTGCGTCAGTTGCAGGCGTTGCAGCAGCGGTTTCTGCATGCAGATGGCTGGCATGAATGCCGGGATGAGTTGGGTGAGGTGAGTCGCAAGGACATGCCTTCGACCACGCCGTATCACCTTGCGACTTGCTATAGCGGCCTGGCTGAATATTTGCGCTGATCTCATGGCAAATGAGATCCAGTGTGCTGAGGAGATCTACTGTGGCGAGGGGATTTATCCCCGTTGGGCTGCGCAGCGGCCCCGCTCTTTTCAGGGCCGCTTCGCGCCCCAACGGGGATAAATCCCCTCGCCACAATAAATCCCCTCGCCACAATAAATCCCCTAGCCACAATAAATCCCTTCTCTACAGTAAATCCCTTCTCTACCTAAATCCCCTGCACCACAAATCTGTTCTCAACAGCAATCAGGGTTACATCAGGCAATCCACTTCTTGTCGCCAGTAAAGCTGATAGTCAGCCACCGCGCCGCATCCGGCTTGCCCAGCTTCGCCGAAATTTCCTCGCGCAACGCGTCCAGCTGCCCGACATGGCTCAGCGCATAGTCCGCCGGCAACACCACATGAATCTCGATAAACCGCGCCCGTCCGTGCTTCTGCACGTACGACACGTAATCGTCGAAACCATGCTCAGCCTTCGCCTCTTCCATCACCTGACGCACCTGATCATCCAGCGTGTCCGGCGCTATCCCCAATACATCGCGTAACGCCGGCCCAAGAATCTTGAACGCCGGCGGCAACATGGTCAGCGCCAGCACGATCAGGATCAGCGGGTCGACATACACCGCCCACTGCCCATAACCCTGGGACTTGAGCAGCAGCGCCGCGAGGAAACTGATCAACAGGCCTACGGACAGCATCGCGTCCACCAGCCAGCTGATGTTGTCGAATTGGATCAGGGTCGATTTGAGCTTGCGATTGCGGTGACGGACGTAGAAGAAGTAGGCGAACTCGACCACGGTAAACACCGCGGCGTAAATGATCACCAGCCCCAACTCGATCTCGCGACCACCGTTGATGATGCCAAACACACCGTTGAGAAACGCATAGATCGCGATCAACAGCAGGAAACTGCCTTCGATCAGCAGCACCATCGGCTCCAGATGCCAGAAACCGAACTGGAAGCGGTGATTGCTTTCCTTGGCGATCAACTTGGCAGTGATCAGCATCAGGACTTTGATGAAGGTGGCGATCAGTGAGAAAAAACCATCAAAAAGGATGGATTGCGAACCAGAAACAAAACCGGTGACGATCCCGGCGATCGCCACGGCGAACATCAGAATGGTCGATTGTTTGAGCAGCGACTGCTCACCTCGGTTACTCACTTTGACTCCTCGAAAAACCTTGAAAACCGCGGGGTGCGGTTGGGTTGTTGCGAGGGGAGTTTACCTTATCGGGATTTATTGCCTGTGACGGCCCCTTCGCGAGCAGGCTCGCTCCCACATTGGAATGCATTTCAAAGTGGGAGCGAGCCTGCTCGCGAAGAACGATGACGCGGTGTCAGGCCTTGTTCCGCTCAATCGCAAAGCCAGCCCAGGTCTGGCTCACCGGCATCAACTCCAGGCTGTTGATGTTGATGTGCGCCGGCGCATTCATCACCCAGAAAATCGTCTCGGCGATGTCCTGCGGCTGGATCGGCTCGGCACCGGCGTAGGTCGCGTTGTAACGCTCCTGATCGCCGGCAAAACGCACCAGCGAGAACTCGCTCTCGCACAGACCCGGCTCGATGTTGCTGACGCGCACGCCGGTGCCCTGCAAGTCGCAACGCAGGTTCAACGAAAACTGCTTAACGAACGCCTTGGTCGCGCCGTAGATATGGCTGCCCGGGTACGGGTAGTTACCAGCAATCGAACCGAGGTTGACGATGCCGGCGCCACGGCCATGGGCGATCAGACGCGGCAGCAGCAAACGCGTGGCGTACATCAGGCCTTTGACGTTGGTGTCGACCATGGTGTCCCAATCGTCCAGATCGCACTTCGGCGCAGGATCAACGCCCAGCGCCAGACCGGCGTTGTTGATCAGGCCACGCAGCTTGGCGAACGACGGCGGCAGATTGGCAATCGCCTCCTCCATCGCCTTGCGATCACGCACGTCGAGCACCAGACCGTGCACTTCGGTCTGCTTCGACAATTCTGCGCACAGTGCATTAAGGCGTTCTTCACGACGACCGGTCAGCACCAGTTTCCAGCCAGCCTCGGCAAAACGGCGGGCGCAGGCTTCACCAAAACCGGACGTTGCGCCGGTGATAAACAGGGTGTTGGACATCGTGTTCTCCTTGCTTCGGCCACCGAGGCAGCCCTTGGAATAGAAAATCAGCCAGCAGCATGCCCGGCCCTGCACTCACGGGCAACACCCACCCATGTGTAGGAGCTGACGAGTGCAACGAGGCTGCGATCTTTTGATCTTAAAAACCAGAATCAAAAGATCGCAGCCTTCGGCAGCTCCTACACGGACGGATTCAGCTCAAAAAACGATCAACCGTAGGAACGCCATACAGGGCGTGGCCTGTAGCCATGTGCGCGCATGTTATCCACAGTCCCTTCCACAGTTTCCGGAGACAAGTGGAAACGCGCAAAGCCGCGCCGTACAAGGCTTTGCGGGGGAAATAGAAAGTTTTTTGCTTGACCCTGAAGCGGCAGATGTGCGGGACATGGCATTTTGCACGACCAAGCGGTCGACACAGTGATTGCGCGAGGCCAGCAATTACGGTGCTTAGCGAGGTCTTTCCAGAGTTTAATCACAGACTTATCCACAGGCAGGCGCACTGCATATCGACTGCGATATCAGCCTTATAAAAAGGTTGACATTGGCGCCTCTCGCTCAGGCAAAAGCGTCTGATCAAAAAACAACCACACCTTTGCAAGCCACGGATTACAAGGCCTGCAGCCAGATACACCCACGTTATTCACAGCCAGCTCCACAGCAAACGGGGACAAGTCAAAACTGTGGAAAAACAGCCATTTGCAGCGTCTTTATGTCGCGCTTTGGTAGCTTGCCGGATTTGTTTTCCACAATTCTGAAATCTGCCACAGATTAACTGTGGGAGCGGGCTTGCTCGCGAAGGGGGCGAGTCAGAAAACCCCGTGTTGAATGACACAACGCATTCGCGAGCAAGCCCGCTCCCACAGGTGATTTGTGTTGGATTTGAGATAAAAAAAGCCCCGGGACTTGCGTCGCCGGGGCTGTGCATAACGTGCGAAGAATCAGTGCCCGCCCAGATAGGCGTTACGCACCTCCTCATTCACCAGCAACTCTTTGCCGGTACCGGTCAGGCGAATCTCGCCGTTAACCATCACATACGCCCGATCCGACAGCTTCAGCGCATGGTTGGCGTTCTGCTCGACCAGGAAAATCGTCATCCCGGTTTTCGCCAATTCCCGCAGGGTCGCGAAAATCTGCTTCACCACAATCGGCGCGAGGCCCAGGCTCGGTTCATCGAGCAGCAACAACTTCGGCCGGCTCATCAACGCCCGGGCAATCGCGAGCATCTGTTGCTCACCACCGGACATGGTCATCGCCCGCTGCGTCCGCCGCTCTTCCAGTCGCGGGAACAGCGCGAACATGCGCTGCATGTCCTCTTTAGCGTACTTGTCGCCAATCGGGATGGTGCCCATCAACAGGTTTTCCTCGACGGTCATGTCAGGGAACACCCGCCGACCTTCCGGCGACTGCGCGATGCCATTGGAAGCGATGTAGTGCGAGGACTTCTGGGTGATGTCGACGCCTTGATAAATGATCTGCCCGCCAGCTGCCCTTGGCTGGCCGAAAATCGACATCAGCAGCGTCGATTTACCGGCCCCGTTAGAGCCGATCAGGCTGACGGTTTCCCCCTCGTTGATCTGCAGCGAAACACCTTTGAGCGCCTGGATCGGTCCGTAGAACACGTCGAGGTTTTTGAGTTCGAGGATCGGTTGCGTCATACCAGTTCCTCTTCGTCGGCGCCGAGATAAGCGGCAATTACTTTCGGATCATTTCGAATCGCTTCAGGCCCGCCTTCGGCGATGACGATGCCGTGATCCAGCACCACGATGTGGTCAGAAATGCTCATTACCATGCCCATGTCGTGTTCGATCAGCACCACGGTCAGATCGTGCTCGTCGCGCAGCAGCCGGATCATCGCGCTCAGCGCTTCGGTTTCCTGTGGGTTGAGGCCGGCAGCCGGTTCGTCGAGGCAGATGATCTGCGGCCGCGTGCACATCGCGCGGGCAATCTCCAGACGGCGTTGCTGACCGTAGGAAAGTTCACCGGCGAGACGGTTGGCGCAGTCCACCAGATCGACCACTTCCAGCCAGTAGAAGGCAACGTCCAGCGCGTCGCTTTCAGCCTTGCGGTAGCCCTTGGTGTTGAGAATGCCGGCGAGCATGTTGCGGTTGACCCACATGTGTTGGGCCACCAGCAGGTTTTCCAGCACCGACATTTCCTTGAACAGACGAATGTTCTGGAATGTCCGCGCCAGCCCCGCACGGTTCACCAGGTGCGTGCCACCGAACATCTTGTAGTACATGCGACTGAGGAAGGATTTCGGCGAAACGAAATCCGACGCTTTGAACGACTCGCCCAACAACTGGATGACGTTGGTCTGCTGGCCGCGCACGTTGAGCTCGATCTTGCCGCCGGAGGCTTTGTAGAAACCGGTCAGGCAGTTGAACACCGTGGTTTTGCCAGCGCCGTTAGGGCCGATCAAGGCGAAGATCGAGTTGCGTTTGACCTTCAGGCTGACATCGCTCAAGGCCTTGATGCCACCGAAATGCATCATCAGTTTTTCAACAGAGAGTACGACTTCACTCATGGCGCAGTCCTCTCAT
>NZ_JBIVJB010000009.1:72590-98609 GCF_044750025.1 Pseudomonas sp. NPDC088885
TCATAGTGAATGGCACCTTTGCGTGGAGTGACCCCGGTACGGCTGATGCGGATCAGCCCGCGTGGTCGCCAGATCATCATCAACACCATCAGGATGCCGAACAGCAGCACGCGATATTCAGCGAAGCCGCGCAGCAGTTCCGGGGCGACGGTCAGCACGAAGGCTGCGATCACCACGCCGATGGTCGAGCCCATGCCGCCGAGGACGACGATGGCCAGGATCAGTGCCGATTCGAAGAAAGTGAACGAGGTCGGGTTAACGAAACCTTGATAGGTGGCGAAAAACACACCGGCCAGACCTGCCGTCGACGCGCCAATGGTGAACGCCGATAGCTTGACCAGCACGTGGTTGAGGCCCATCGAACGGCAGGCGATTTCGTCTTCACGCAAGGCTTCCCAGGCACGGCCGACCGGCATCTTCACCAAACGGTGTTTGATGTACAGCACAGCCAATACCACGAGGAACAACACCGCGTAGATGAAGTAGTACTTCACGTCCGGGTTGTAGGCGATGCCGAAGAACTCATGGAACGGCACCCCGCCATCCTTCGCCCGTTTGCCGAACTCCAGACCGAAGAACGTCGGCAGTGGCGCCGGCATGCCGTTCGGGCCGCCAGTCAGCGACAACCAGTTGTTAAGGATCAGGCGAATGATTTCACCGAAGCCCAGAGTCACGATCGCCAGATAGTCGCCGTGCAGGCGCAGTACCGGAAAACCGAGGATGCAGCCGGCAAGGCCCGCAGTGATCGCCGCCAGCGGCAGCACCGTCCAGAAGCCCAGACCGAGGTACTGATAACCGAGCGCCAGACCGTAGGCGCCGATGGCATAAAACGCCACGTAACCGAGGTCGAGCAGACCGGCCAGACCGACCACGATGTTCAGCCCCAACCCCAGCAGCACGTAGATCAACCCGAGGATGACCACGCCCAGCAAATAGGAGTTGGAAACAAACGGCACGATGACGGCCAGCACAATCAGCAGCGGGATGATCCAGCGCAGGCTCGATTTGTGATCGGCCGGCAGCACATGCACACCCGACCCGGTGCTCTCGAAGCTGTCGAGAATTTTCAGGCCTTTGGGGGTTTGCAAGAACAGGCTGAGGGCAAACCGGCCGATCATGACAACGCCAATGATCCACGCCACACGGGTCGATTCGAGGTTGAAGCTGTAACCGTCGAGGACGACGCCGACAATCGGCCCGAATACGATCAGGGCAATGAGGCCGGCAAGAACCGCCTCAACCAGACTTTTTTTGATATCGATGGTTTTTTTAGTGGTTGAAGACATCGCTTACACCTTCGACACAAGAGGACGGCCCAACAGGCCCTGCGGCCGGAAGACCAGAACAAGTACGAGCAGCGAGAAGCTGAACACGTCTTTGTAGTCGGAGTTGACCAGGCCGGAGAACAGCGACTCGGAAATCCCGAGAATGATCCCGCCGAGCATCGCACCGGGCAGAGAGCCGATACCGCCGAGCACCGCAGCAGTGAATGCCTTGATGCCGATGATGAAGCCGGCATAGAAGTCGAACGTGCCGTAGTTCATGGTGATCAACACACCGGCCAATGCCGCCATGGCTGCACCGATGATGAACACGTAAGAGATCACGCGGTCGGTGTTGATCCCCAGAATCGAGGCCATTTTGCGGTCTTGCTGAGTGGCACGGCACATGCGCCCGAGCTTGGTGTACTTGATGATGTAGGTCAGTACGCCCATGCCGACGAACGCGGCCACCAGAATGAAGACTTTGGTGTAAGTCAGTTGCACGAAACCGGTGCCGATGTCGACACGCCACGCGCCAGTCAGCAAGGTTGGCACGCCTTGTTGTTTCGCGCCTTGAGCGATCTGTGCGTAGTTTTGCAGAATCAGGGAGATACCGATGGCGCTGATCAGCGGTGCCAGTCGGGTGGAGTTGCGCAGGGGTTTGTAAGCGACTCGCTCAATGACCCAGCCATACACCGCCGTGACGACGATGGTGAAGATCAGTGTGCCGAGCATCAGCAGCGGGAAAGATTCGATACCGAAGTACGCCAGCAGAGCCAGACTGATTGCCGCCAGGTAAGCAGAAATCATGTAAACCTCGCCGTGGGCGAAGTTGATCATGCCGATGATGCCGTAGACCATTGTGTAGCCGATGGCGATCAGGCCATAGACCGACCCGAGGGTCAGACCGTTGACCAGTTGCTGCAGGAAAATACCATCCATAACGCAATCTCACGCAGTGAGAACCTGCACGCCTGTGGACGTGCGGCTCTTCTAGGGAAAATACAGATTTACGTCGGAGCAATGTCAGCCACGATCAGCCTATCGCCACCACCTCCTGTGGGAGCGGGCTTGCTCGCGAATGCGGTGTATCAGCTACCGTTGATGGTGACTGACACCCCGCATTCGCGAGCAAGCCCGCTCCCACAGGGGTTTGTGGCGTTCAGCTAATCGCGTCAGCCCTTACTTCTGTTTTTCCAACTGGTGATATTTGCCGTCCTTGTCCCACTGGTAAACCACGTAGTCGGAGACTTTCAGGTCGCCCTTCGAGTCCCAGGCTTTTTCGCCCATGACGGTTTTCACCGGGTTTTTCTTCAGCCAGGCAGCCGCTTCTTCGCCCTTGTTGGACTTGGCGCCGTTGAAGGCTGCGGCCAGGGTTTGTACCGAAGCGTAGGCGTACAGGGTGTAGCCCTCAGGCTCGGTGCCGGCCTTGCGGAACGCGTCTACCACTGCCTTGCTCTCTGGCAGCATGCGTGGGTCGGCACCGAAGGTCATCAGCACGCCATCCACGAATTGCGGGCCACCCGCGGTGGTTACCAGTTCATCGGTCACAATGCCGTCATCGGACATGAACTTGACGTCTTTCAGGCCTTGCTCACGCAATTGACGAACCAGCGGACCGGCTTCCGGGTGCAGACCACCGAAGTAGACGACATCGGCGCCAGCGCCACGGATTTTGGTGACGATGGTGCTGAAGTCTTTTTCGCCACGGGTCAGGCCTTCATACAACACTGGCGTCACGCCACGCTTGACCAGTTGGGCCTTGGTGGCATCCGCCAGGCCTTGGCCGTAGGTGTCTTTGTCGTGCAACACAACGACTTTTTTACCCTTGAGCACATCGACGATGTAGTCGCCGGCAACGATACCTTGCTGGTCGTCACGCCCGCACATACGGAACATGGCGCTGAGGCCGCGCTCGGTCACTTGCGGGTTGGTGGAACCCGGGGTGATCGCGATTACGCCGGCTTCGTCGTAGATTTCCGAGGCTGGAATGGTGGAAGACGAGCAGAAGTGGCCGACCACGCCAGCGACTTTCTGATTGACCAGATCCTTGGCGACCGTTACCGCTTGTTTCGGTTCACAGGCGTCATCGCCTTTGACCAGAACGATTTTTTCCCCGTTGACGCCACCTGCCGCGTTGACCGAATCGGCCGCCGCTTGTGCACCCTTCATGTACTGCTCGCCAAATGCCGCGTTGGCGCCCGTCATTGGACCCGCTACACCGATTTTGATATCAGCCTGAGCAAACGCAGAAACACCCAACGCAGTAGCCACTGCGAGGGCCAGAAAGCCTTTCTTGTAAAACGTCTGGGACATGAGGTGGTGCTCCAAGGTTTTTTTTAGTTGGCACTGCGACTTCACTTCACTGAATGCGCAGAGCAAGGGCCGTGCCATCGGTTTTTTATTCTTCAAAAAGTCGCTGCTTTCTTGTTATTTCGACTGTTTCGTTCCCATTTTCATTGGGCGTGCAACCGTCTAAACCGCGGAAGGTGAAACCATTTATTTTTTCAGGCGCAACCCGCATGCGCCATCAGTGCAACCGCGGCACAAAACGACGTGCAACCAGCCTGTAACAGCGCGCGTCACCGAACTGCACACTGCTGGTGCGGGACTGCTACAACCCGCACCATTACAGGCTAGTCGCTGCATCGAAAAGCGCCGCTTCCGGCAACATAATTCAACACTCAAATCACGATGCGCAGGCACTGGCCCGCGTGATACAGCGAGAACCCGGCCTCGTACAGGCAACTGCGCAAGCCCACGCCCGCCAAGGGCTGCATCGGTGCAAAGGGTATTGGCAGGGCCTCGGCATTGCCGTTGCACAAGTAATCGGCGAAGGCTTTGCCGACCACCGTGCCAGTGGTGACGCCACGGCCGTTATAGCCCGTGACAGCGACCAGACCCGGTGCCGGCTCAAACAGACGCATCAGATGATCGGGCGTAAACGCGATGCGCCCGGTCCAGGTGCATTCCCATTCGACGGGTTTCAGTTGCGGGAAGTAATGCTGCTGCACCCGATCGGCCCAGGCCTTGAGAAACCAGGCCGGTTTTTGATTACCGTTGCCGAGACTGCCGAGCAATAGCCGCCCTTCTTTATCGCGGCGGATGCTGCTCAACACCTGGCGGGTATCCCACGAGCCTTGCCCACCCGGAAGAATCTCCTGCGCAGCGTCTTCGGTCAGCGGCACCGAAGCGACCTGATAGTAATAACCGGGGAAGAAATTGCGTTTGAGTTCCGTCCAGTCGCCCTCGGTGTAGGCGTTGGAGGCGATGACCACTTGTTCGGCGAGCACCGAACCGTGCTCGGTTTGCACCGACCATTTCGCGCCCTGACGCTCGAGTCGAGTGACCGGTGAATGGTCGAACATCTGCCCGCCGAGGCCGAGCACCGCGTTCGCCAGCCCGGTGACATAAGCCATCGGATTGAGCGTGCCGGCGCGACGATCGAGCAACGCGGCGGCGATTTTTTGCGTCCCGGTGGCTTGTTCGCAAGCCTTGCCGGTGAGTAGCTCGACCGGTGCGCCGCGACGTTTCCATTGTTGCTCGCGACTGCGTAGATCGGCCTCGCCCTTGGCGTTATGCGCCATGTGCAGCGTGCCTTCGCGGCGCAATTGGCAATCGATGTTGTACTTGTCCACAAGGCTGAACACCAGCGCGGGCGCGGCGCCGAGCATGCGATTGAGCTGACTGCCGACCGCTTCGCCGAAACCGGCTTCGATCTCGTCCGGTGGAATCCACATGCCGGCGTTGACCAATCCGACGTTGCGCCCGGAACCGCCGTGGCCAGCGCGATGCGCTTCCAGCACGCAGACGCTTTTGCCTTGTTCCAACAGATGCAGCGCCGCCGACAACCCGGTAAACCCGGCGCCGATCACGCAGACATCGACTTTGACTTCACCCTTGAGCGCGGAGTTATCCGGCCTTTGCGGCGTGAGTTTTTCCCACAGACATTCTTCGCGTAACGGCATTGCCAGACTCCAACAGAAACCTGCCAAACACACAATTCAATGTAGGAGCGAAGCTATCTGTGACGAAAACCTGTGGCGAGGGGATTTATCCCCGTTCGGCTGCGAAGCAGTCGTCGCTTTTAGATTTTCAGGGCCGCTGCGCAGCCCAACGGGGATAAATCCCCTCGCCACAAAGGTTCACTCCTACAGGGGAGATTTCATCAATCAGTCGAAGGTAATGCCCTGCGCCAGCGGCAACTCCAGCGAATAATTCACGGTGTTGGTCTGCCGGCGCATGTACCCGCGCCAGGCATCCGAACCCGATTCACGACCACCGCCGGTCTCCTTCTCACCACCAAACGCACCACCAATCTCCGCACCGCTCGGGCCGATGTTGACGTTGGCGATCCCGCAATCACTGCCCACCGCCGACATGAATTGCTCAGCCTCACGCACATCAGTGGTGAAGATGCACGACGATAACCCTTGCGGCACCGCGTTGTTCAGGCGCAGTGCTTCCTGGAAATCTTTGTAACCAACCACGTACAGAATTGGCGCGAAGGTTTCGCTGCACACCACATCGCTCTGCTCCGGCATTTCAACAATCGCCGGCGACACGTAGTAAGCATTCGGGAACTGATCTTCCAATTGGCGCTTGCCGCCAAACACCCGACCGCCCTCGCTCAACGCCTGCTCCAGCGCGTCCTGCATGTTTTCGAAACTGTGCTTGTCGATCAGCGGGCCGACCAGATTGCCTTCCAGCGGATGGCCGATGCGCACCTTCGAGTACGCGGCTTTCAGGCGGGTGACGATTTCTTCTTTGACCGACTCATGGGCGATCAAGCGACGCAGCGTGGTGCAGCGCTGGCCGGCGGTACCGACGGCGCTGAACAGAATCGCGCGCACCGCCATGTCGAGATCGGCGCTTGGGCCGAGGATCATCGCGTTGTTGCCGCCCAACTCCAGAATGCTGCGGGCAAAACGCGCGGCGACTTTCGGCGCCACTTCGCGGCCCATGCGCGTGCTGCCGGTGGCGCTGATCAGGGCGACACGCGGGTCATCGACCAACGCTTCGCCGGCATCGCGACCACCGATGATCACTTGGCAAAGATTCGCCGGTGCATCGGTAAAATTCTTCACCACACGGTCGAACAGCGCTTGGCAGGCCAGTGCGGTCAGCGGGGTTTTCTCCGAAGGCTTCCACACCACCGGGTTGCCGCAGACCAGCGCCAGCGTGGTGTTCCACGCCCACACCGCCACCGGGAAGTTGAACGCGCTGATCACACCGACCACGCCCAGCGGATGCCAGGTTTCACGCATGTGGTGGCCCGGACGCTCGGAAGCGATGGTCAAGCCGTACAACTGACGGGACAGGCCGACGGCGAAATCGCAGATGTCGATCATCTCCTGCACTTCACCCAAACCTTCCTGAGTGATCTTGCCCGCCTCCCACGAAACCAGTTCGCCGAGGTCAGCCTTGTATTCACGCAACACTTCGCCGAACTGACGTACCAGCTCGCCGCGACGCGGAGCCGGAATCTTGCGCCACTGCTCGAACGCATGATCTGCGCGACTGATGTGCTGCTCGACTTCGGCCGGGCCTTCCCAGTTCACGGCGGCGATGCGACTGCCATCGATCGGCGAATGCACCGGCACTTTGCCGTTCTGATAAAGGGCCGGGTTCACACCAAGACGATCAAGCAATGCGGCAACCATGGGTCACTCCTCAAGCAAAAAACTGAATGTGTGCGGTCGCCATTTCACGACCGGGCAGGCCATTAGTTGTAGCTTCACAATGGCGAGGCAACAAACGACCTTTACGCGAGATATCATTCCGTTTATTCATGCTGAGCATAGAAAGACAAGAAAAGGATCGGCCATGCTGAACAAACGCCACTTGCCCTCGATCACCGCCCTGCAATGCTTCGAGGCCGTGACCCGGCACCTGAGCTTCACCCGCGCCGCCGAGGAACTGAACCTGACCCAGAGTGCGGTGAGCAAGCAGGTCGCGCAGCTTGAGGAGTTGTTACAACACTTGTTGTTCCTCCGCGTGCGCCGACGTTTGCAGATGACCCCGGCCGGGGATTTGTACTTGGTGGAAGTACGAAAAATCCTCACGCAGGTGGAGATGTCGACGCATTACCTGCGTTCCTACGGCGGCGAGACCGAAGTCCTACGCGTATCGACCCCGTCGACCTTCGGCGCGCGTTGGCTGGTGCCGCGCCTGAAAGGCTGGCGTTTGCGCCATCCGTCAATTCATCTGGATTTGTGCAACGAGCAAGAGGCCGATGATTTGCTGCAAGGGCGCAGTGATCTGGCTTTCTATTACGGTCAAGGCTCGCGACCGGGCACTGAATGCCTGAAGTTGTTCAGCGAAGAACTGGTGCCGGTGTGCGCTCCGAGCAGCCTGCCGGATACGCCGTTCACTGATCCGACGCAACTCACCGATCTGGTCTTGCTGCAAAACGCCTCGCGCCCACAGGCGTGGCACGACTGGTTCGACAGTCAGGGCTACCAGACCGAACACAGCTATCACGGCCCACGTTTTGAAACCTTTTATATGTGCATTCGCGCCGCCCAAGTGGGATGCGGTGTGGCGCTGTTGCCAAGGTTTCTGGTGGAAGAGGAATTGGCCGACGGCAAACTGGTCATTCCCTGGCAGCATGCGATGCCGAGCACTGACGCCTATTACCTCGCGTACCCGGAGCATGCGGCGGAAGTGCCCAAGGTGCGGGATTTCGTCAAATGGATGCTCGAACAGATCGACTATCCCCTGTAGGAGCTGCCGAAGGCTGCGATCTTTTGATCTTCAAAACCAACATCAAAAGATCGCAGCCTGCGGCAGTTCCTACGAAAATTTGTCATACGATCACAAACAGGCCATCCACAACCTGAGCCTGGGCGAGACGCGCACGCAGATCGGCATCAATGGCGCAATCATCAGGGTTGTACAACCGGACACGACGATAGGCTGCGGCCCGATCAATTTCCTGTCCCAGATATTCCCAGACCACCCTTGAACAGGAAGGCGCGCGATGATCAGCAGCCGAAACGCCAAGCTTCAATCCATTTAACCGTGTAATACAGCTTTTGAAACTTGGGATGAGAATAGTTTGACTGATTTCGTTTGAAGTCAGCGATTCATAATCTACGAAAAAAAGGCGATCTCGCAGGTAATAAGCAACACCTTTATATCGATATCGTTCAAACCCACCTTCTACCCCAGACATCTGTAACTGCTCATTTCGTTCATACACTATGTCATCGCCTTCTTCCCGCACATGCACAAGTGAACACAGAATGGAACCCGGCTCAGTCATCGCATGGTAGTACTCGTGGTAATACCCCGTGTGAGCCTTCAGTTCTGGTGAGGATTGTTTGCGCAGGTGTTTCAAAACTCTTTGTGACACTGTTTCTTCATCGAAGAGCCTGGCTTTGCTGGTTTTTACGCCAATCAATGCAATGAACTGCTCGCTTGGCAGGCGCATTTCAAACTCTTCCACACCAAAAAAATCGCAAATCCGCTTGAGGTTAAAAGGTGCGGGCATACTATTCCCACAAAGATACTTATTAAATTGCCCACGATTAATACGAACCTTCCTACAGACCTCTGCGACAGATCTGTAGTGACTACACAGAAACCTCAAGTTTGCGGAAAAAAATTCACACATAAATCACTCAGCAAGAAACCTAGGAGAACTCACCATAGCAGCAACCAGCATCACATTTGAGCAACTTGCGAAATTGCATCGGATGAAATATGGCTGGATATTACGACTCCTGAAAGGCTTCAGGACTGGCGACACCATTAATTCGCCAGCACTAACAAAGCAAGGAGCTTGGAATGCTAGACATCATCAACGACTTTCTCTCAGGCAAGGTATTAATACCTTTAGTGCTTGGCCTGGGAAGCTACTTCACTGTCCGATCCGGATTTGTTCAGTTGAGGTATTTCCCCCATATGTTTGGCGTATTACTCGGCAGTTGGCGCGGCAACAGCCATCACTTGAGTTCATTTCAGGCGCTTATGCTCAGCCTTGCCGGGCGAGTCGGCACGGGAAATATCGTCGGTGTCGGGATCGCGGTAAGCATGGGCGGGCCCGGCGCAGTGTTCTGGATGTGGATGACTGCTCTTCTGGGTATGTCGAGCAGTTTCTTCGAATGTACGCTGGGACAACTCTATAAGCGTAGCGATGGCAAAGGCCTCTACCGAGGGGGCCCGTCCTGGTACATCCAGCACGGTCTGGACAAGCGCTGGCTCGGCATGATCGCAGCCGTACTATTGCTGGTGACTTTTGGGTTTGCGATCAACGGCCTCGAATCGCATGCGGTATCGCATTCACTAAAAGATGCGTTTGGCGTGGCGCCGATCTGGTCAGGGCTCGGACTTGCGCTGTTGCTGGGGGTCGTTTTCATTGGCGGGATAAAGCGCATAGCGGCAGTTGCTGACCTTCTGGTACCTATTAAAGTTCTCGCCTACATTGGCGTGACAGCCTACGTGATTGTTCTACAGTTCGACCAGGTTCCGGCGATGCTCATGACCATTATCAACAGCGCGTTCGGTCTGGATCAGGCCTTTGGCGGGCTGGTGGGCAGCGCAATCATCATGGGGGTGAGACGCGGAGTGTTCTCCAACGAGGCAGGACTGGGAAGCGCTCCAAATGTCGCATCAGTAGCGAAGATCGGCCACCCGGTTGCACAAGGCGTCGTGCAAGCCCTGAGTGTCTTCATCGATACATTCATAATCTGCACCTGTACCGCGCTACTGATTTTGCTGTCGGGTTTCTACACACCAGGATTTGAAGGTGACGGGATTGCGCTGGCACAAAATTCGCTCGCCGCCGTCGTTGGGGAATGGGGACGGATGTTTATCAGCGTCGTGCTTGCGCTCTTCGTATTCACGGCGATGCTTTACAACTATTACCTGGGAGAAAACAGCTTGCGGTTCATCTTGGGTGAGCCTCGAAAGACGCTGCTCTTGTACCGTGCGCTGGTATTGATTTTAGTGTACTGGGGCTCCGTCGAAGACCTGTCCACTGTTCTGGCGTTTGCAGACATCACTATGACACTGCTCGCGCTTGTAAACCTGGTAGCAATGTTCTTGCTCTTCAACATCAGCATGCGTGTTGTGCGCGACTACGACGAACAACGCCGTGCCGGAGTCAAGAAGCCCATTTTCGACTCAAGTAAATTCCCGGATCTGGATATCGATCTTTTGGCCTGGCCGCCGGGATATAGCTGCCCAGACATAAATACTCATAGCGAGAACGTTATTTCTTCGAGCACCAGCAAACAGACTGCCAAACGTTAAACAGAACATGCAAAGTCATTAAATCAATTAATGGCTTTGCAGCCACTACATCAAAACCACCTAAAAATAAACCCTCAAGAACCCTGCTTTCTTCGAGCCGTCACGCCCGGAACAAACAGAAGGAGTTTATCCCATGAATCGCTTTTACCCCCTCAAAGCCAATGCAACTGATACGCCGACATACTTCATAGACTCACATGCCACACCCAATCAGTTATTTGAAGATGCCTGTTTCAGAATCCGCGCTTCCGCAGGTCTTTTGGAGGCCTTCACATTAGTCACCCTCAAGGGCACCAACGATTCTGATTTTTATAAACTAATACTTCCAGCGTACGTGCTACTTCAGGACGGCGTCGACACACTGGAACAGATCACCTTCAAAGGAGGCGTCATTCATGTATAAAATCGTAACCCAAGAAATGCTCAGGGCTGCTTTGGTTAAAGCAGTTGAAATCAATCTGATACCTAAACACTCCCTGCTGGCCGATTATTTAAAAAGCGGGGCACAACTCGAACAAGTCATTCAAGCTGCACTTGAGGCGCAACCGAAAATAGCTAAATTTTGTGGACTGAGATGCATGACCTCAGAGGATCTTTCACCCGAGAGCAAAAAAGCGCTGGCAATCCCCACCACTGATATGCGCCACTAGCGCCATTGATTTTTACCGCGCCACAGCGCGGCGCACCTGGAGACCGTTTATGAGCGAGAGTGTGTTTGCCGATCGCATCGTGCAGAACCTGCTCGACACCGACTTCTACAAACTGACGATGATGCAGGCGGTGCTGCACAACTACCCCAACGTTGAAGTCGAATGGGAATTCCGATGCCGCAACAGCGAGGATCTGCGCCCGTACCTGGCCGAGATCCGCTATCAGATCGAGCGCCTGGCCGAACTGAGCCTGAGCGCCGATCAACTGAATTTCCTTGAGCGTATCTCTTTCCTGAAACCGGATTTTCTGCGATTCCTCGGTCTGTTCCGCTTCAACCTGCGCTACGTGCACACCGGCATCGAGAACGGCGAGCTGTTCATCCGCCTGCGCGGACCGTGGCTGCATGTGATCCTCTACGAAGTGCCGCTGCTGGCGATCGTCAGCGAAGTGCGCAACCGCTATCGCTACCGCGAAACCGTGCTCGAACAGGCCCGCGAGCAGCTCTACCGCAAATTCGATTGGCTGACCGCCAACGCCTCGGCCGACGAATTGTCGCAACTGCAAGTAGCCGATTTCGGCACCCGCCGCCGGTTTTCTTACCGTGTGCAGGAAGAAGTGGTGAACGTGCTCAAGCACGATTTCCCCGGGCGTTTCGTCGGCACCAGCAACGTGCATCTTTCGCGTGAACTGGACATGAAACCGCTGGGCACCATGGCCCACGAATGGATCATGGCCCACCAGCAACTCGGCCCACGGTTGATCGACAGCCAGATCGCCGCGCTCGACTGTTGGGTGCGTGAGTACCGGGGTTTGCTGGGCATCGCCCTCACCGACTGCATTACCACCGATGCGTTTCTCGGCGATTTCGATCTGTTCTTCGCCAAGCTGTTCGACGGTTTACGCCACGACTCCGGGGATCCGGTGGTGTGGGGCGAAAAATGCATCGCGCATTACCACAAGCTCGGCATCGACCCGATGAGCAAGACGCTGGTGTTCTCCGACAGCCTGACCTTGCCCAAGTCGCTGGAGATCTTCCGCGCGCTGCACGGCCGGATCAACGTCAGCTTCGGCATTGGCACTAACCTCACCTGTGACATTCCGGGTGTCGAACCGATGAGCATCGTGCTTAAAATGACTGCCTGCAACGGCCAACCGGTGGCGAAGATCTCCGACGAGCCAGGCAAGTCCCACTGCAAAGACCCGAATTTCGTCGCCTACTTGCGACACGTGTTCCAGGTTCCTGCCGATTCCAGTTCATCTAGCAAGGAGTGAATTCATGCAAGCCGTACAGCGTGAGATTGCTGAACAGCTCAAAGTGCAACCGCCGTTCGCCGACTACAAAGCCCTGCAGGCCGAAGTCGCCCGGCGCATCGCCTTTATTCAGGATTGTCTGGTCAATTCCGGGCTCAAGACGCTAGTGCTCGGCATCAGCGGCGGCGTCGATTCGCTGACCGCAGGCCTGTTGGCCCAGCGCGCGATGCGTGAGCTGCGCGACCAGACCGGCGACGACAGCTACAAATTCATCGCCGTGCGCCTGCCGTACGAAACCCAGTTCGACGAGCACGACGCCCAGGCCTCGGTGGATTTCATCGCCCCGGACGAACGCCACACCGTCAACATCGGCCCGGCCGTGAAGTCGCTGGCCAGCGAAGTCGCCGCGTTCGAAGGCAAACACGCCGTGTCGGTGGACTTCGTGCTCGGCAACACCAAGGCGCGGATGCGCATGGTCGCTCAATACACCATCGCCGGCGCAGCGCACGGCCTGGTGATCGGCACTGACCACGCGGCGGAAGCGGTGATGGGCTTCTTCACCAAATTTGGCGACGGCGCCTGCGATCTGGCCCCGCTGAGCGGTCTGGTGAAAAATCAGGTGCGCGCGATTGCCCGCAGCTTCGGCGCGCCGGAATCGCTGGTCGAGAAAGTCCCAACGGCGGATCTTGAAGATTTGTCGCCGGGCAAACCGGACGAAGCGTCGCATGGCGTGACGTATGCCGAGATTGATGCGTTCCTGCACGGCGAGCCGGTGCGCGAGGAAGCCTTCAAAATCATCGTCGACACCTACAACAAAACCCATCACAAGCGTGTGATGCCATTCGCCCCATAAGTCGCGGCGGAGCCTGTAGGAGCTGTCGAGTGAAACGAGGCTGCGATCTTTTGATCCTGATCTTCAAAACCAGATCAAAAGATCGCAGCCTTCGGCAGCTCCTACAGAAAGCAAAAAGCGTCCCAAGGGACGCTTTTTTATTGGCCGGGTAACCGTCTGTTGAACTCAGAAAGCGACAACTCGAACAATCCAAGGGGCGGACACTCGATTCTCATAAGTCCTGATCCTGAAGGTATGAACCTTCTTTGCCAAATCATGAGCCGTCACTATGAAAACTCCATTTGAGTCTGCCTGGATTGAAGCCACGTCATTGTCGTAGTCAGCGAGAAACCCTTTTTCATTCGGATTTGCCGTGCCAACAAATGTCACCGTCGTAGCCTTTGTTTTTTCGTGGTTTCCGAGCAGTTTGAAATTTGAATCGATGACGAACTGGATCGCAAGCGGAGCTGACTCTTTGACCTCGGTAACCCAAGGTCGGGATAAAATTCCGTCAGGCCCAAGCACGGTAAACTGGTGAAGCCCTGTCACCAGGTCCTGAACCAAGGCGCTCCAATGGCGATTACCGTCGACATTGAGCGTTTGAAGATAATTCCCGTTATCGTAGAGTTTCACTTTCGTGTGGCTCACCCCAAAGCCGACGAAGTTCAACTCGGTATCCCATGTGAACCCGCCTCTTTCGATTAGATTGCCATTGCTGTCGTTAACCGAATCAATGTCTGCTTCCGTGGCCTTGCCGATGAAAACACGCCAGACATCCGACTTATGACCATCCATCGTTTGAACGGTATATGCATGCTCACCCGAAGTTTCGTTGGGCAAAAAGGCACTGAAATGTCCGTTTTCGTCGACCCATACAGCGGGGTGCGTCCCAACTCCATGGTCGAGTATTTGCGCGTACTGGCTTGGTTGAGCCGATCCAACGAAAGACAAATCAGAATTATCGGTTACGCCACCATTGTCGATGGGCTCGCCCTTACCATTGGTGATGCTTTCAATTCGAGTCGAGCTCACTTTCGCGATTTTATCCAGCGAGCTAATCAAAGTACGCGGGTCAGGCAATCTCTCTTGATCGGTCATACGAAAACTCCTTTTTCGGAATGGATGCGCCCGGTGATGCGAGTGCGTACCCATCAGACTCAGGATCAAGATTTGTGTCTACTGTCAGAAATTACAGGTATCGATGCTTTTCCGACCAGTGGGCCATGCTTGATGTTTCACTAAAAACACCCATTCCAGCCACAAAAAAACGCCGCTGCGATAACCTCGCAGCGGCGTTTTTTAAAGTTTAAGCGGCTGATTATTTCAGCGTCACAGTGCCTTTCATCATCGAGATGTGGCCTGGGAACGAGCAGAAGAAGCCGTACTTCTCAGCGGCGTCCAGCTTCGATACGTCGAAGGTCAGCGAATCGGTTTCTTTGGCGCCGATGATTTTGGTGTGGGCGATTACGCGAGCGTCGCCGTCTTTCAGGTAGTTCTTGTCGATGCCGGCGGCCAGACCGTCGGTAGCGATTGGCTGCATGTCAGCTTCTTTGCTGATCACCAGGTTATGGCCCATGACGTTCTTCGGCAGGCTGCCGGAGTGGGTCAGTTCGACGGTGAAGGTTTTGCAGCTCTTGTCGATCACGATTTCCTTGGTGTTGAAGGACATCTGATCGGTGGAGTCAACGGTGGTTTTGCACTCGGCAGCCATCAATTGGCTGCTGGCCAGCGCCAGCAGGGATACCGCAACAACTTTGGAAAACATGGTGAATCTCCAAGGCAGGGTTAACAAAAACACTAATGGTGGAAAGACTGCCTGAAATCTTCGCAAGTTCCTATGACTTGCGTCAAAAATTGTATACAACTTTCAGGCTATGACACTCATCGACACAATCTAACGGCCAGAATTCCCGCCCCGCCCTATGATCGGCGCATCTACTGAAACGGAGTGCCTGTCATGTTCTTTAACGGTCTGTTGTGCAGTTTGCTCGCCGCCTACGCCTGTGGCGCCAGCGGTACCTTTGAAACACCGGAACGCGAAGTTTAGCCCTTGGATCGAGGCGTGCCAGCCATTACCCTGTGTCGGATTGACCCAGGAGAAAAGCATGTCTCTGAAATCCGTTTGTGTGTTTTGCGGTGCCAACGCCGGTACTGATCCGGCTTACACCGAAGCGGCCGTTGCGTTAGGCAGAGCCCTCGCCGAGCGTAAGCTGACGCTGGTTTACGGCGGTGGCGCCGTGGGTTTGATGGGGATTGTCGCCGACGCCGCGCTGGCCGCTGGTGGCGAAGTGATCGGCATCATTCCGCAGAGCCTGATGGACAAGGAAATCGGTCACAAAAGCCTGACTCGCCTGGAAGTGGTCGACGGCATGCACGCGCGCAAGGCGCGGATGGCGGAGCTCAGCGATGCGTTTATCGCCCTGCCCGGCGGCCTCGGCACGCTGGAAGAATTGTTTGAAGTCTGGACCTGGGGCCAGCTCGGCTACCACGGCAAGCCGCTGGGTTTGCTCGAAGTGAACGGTTTTTACAGCAAACTCACTGCTTTTCTTGACCACATCGTCGGCGAAGGCTTCGTTCGCGCGCCACACCGTGACATGCTGCAAGTGAGCGAATCGCCGCAAACGCTGCTCGACGCCCTGGATAACTGGAAGCCGACCATCACGCCAAAGTGGGTCGATCAAAAACCCGGTTAACCCTCGGACGCCGATACAGGGCAGAATACGCGCCGCTCAACCTCACCTTCGACCTAGAGGAACGCCCATGGCCAAACCCAATTACTCCTTCGCCAAACGTCAACGCGACTTGGCAAAGGAACAGAAGAAAGAGGAAAAGCTTCAGCGCAAGAAGCAAACCGCTGAAGAAGCAGCACTGAACCCTGAGGGTGAAGTGGCAACAGAAGATGATGTTGACGCAACCGAAGCACCGAAAGATCAGGCGCCTGACGCCTGAACCCCACCGGGTTTGATGATCGAATCAGGCCCTGCGGATTTGTGACGGGGCTGGCGGTTTCACCGCCGGCCTTCACAACCCAAGCGCTTTACCAATCGAATCGCGATAACCCTTGGGCAGGTTCTCCGGCAACTTTGTCGGTTTGAACAGGCCGATCTCCTTGTGTTCATGACTGATCGTCGGCACGAATCCGCCCAGTAGCTGGCAGCGGTAGGTTGAGATGAATACGTGTTTGCCGGGGATCACCTCGAACAGGTACGAATCCAGCGGCTCACCCACTGACACCTGGACATCCAGTTCTTCGGCAATTTCCCGGGCCAGACATTCGGGTGCGGTTTCGCCCAACTCGATGCGGCCACCGGGCAATTCCCATTCGTCCCGCTCGTTGAGCATCAATACGATCAGACCCTCAGGGGTTTGCAGGACGCCTTTGATGGATGCCGGGAACATCAGAAAATCCTCCTCTGCCAATACAGAACCATTGTGGAAGCGGGCTTGCTCGCGAAGGCGTCAAGTCAGTCTGCTCGTATGTAACTGAGACACCGCTTTCGCGAGCAAGCCCGCTCCCACAGTTTAATTTGCGTTAATCCAGCGGCATTACGGTGACGCGGACTTCCGGGTCGTGGTTGCCGCCGCCGAGGATTACCCCGCGTAGCGGCGAAACATCTGAAAAGTCCCTACCCCAGGCCAGCGTGATGTGCTCCAGCGCCGGCTGCACGTTATTGGTCGGATCGAAATCCACCCAGCCCAGCACCGGGCAAAACACCGACACCCACGCATGCGACGCATCGGCGCCGATCAGGCGTGGCTGCCCCGGTGGCGGCTGAGTCAGCAGATAACCACTGACATAACGCGCCGCCAAACCTCGCGAGCGCACACACGCCAGCATCAAGTGCGCAAAGTCCTGACACACCCCGCGCCGGCGCTCCAGCACTTCTACCAGCGGCGTCGCCACTTGGGTCGCTTCGGCATCGAAGGTGAATTCGCTGAAAATCTTCTGCATCAATGCCTGCACACCGAGCATCAATGGCTGCCCCGCAGGGAAACAACTTTGCGAGAACTCGACGAAGCTGCGCTTCAAATGCACATACGGTGACTGAAAGCGGTATCGACACGCCTCAAGTATCTCGGCGGACAACGGCAGACTGCTGTAGGTCAGCGCATCGCGGGTTTGTTCCCACGCCGGCGACTGCTGGAAATCCAGCGCCGGCCGCGCCAGCACTTCCACCGTCAGCCGCGCGTTGACCTGCAATTCATCATGCGGGCGCTCGAACGCCAGTCGGGTTAGCGGATTACCGAACACATCCAGTTCATCGCGGCGCGCCGTCGGCTCCGGACTGATCAGCAATTTTTGTTCGGTGCAGCGCTGCCAGGCACAATCGCGTGGCCATAGATGTGCCAATTGCTGCGCCAGCGACACCGGGCTGTCGTAGTGGTAACAGGTGTCGTGGAGGATCTGGTAATGCGCGCTCATCAGACGGACACCGTGCGTTGGCTGACATCATCGACGTGAGCGAAATGGCGCAGGGCCAGACGATCCGAGACTTGCCCGCTGGCCTCGGCAATCTCTTGGAGCAGATCCGCCAGACCATTGAGCGCCGCGCGCACGCTGGTGTCACCGAACAGCGGATTTTCCAGACAGCCCAGATCGAAACGCGCCAGCCGCTCGACCAATTGCGGCAGCCCAGCCTCCCGCGGCGCACCGAAATCCTCGTTCAGGCGCTTCAACGTGCGCGTCACCAGTTTCAGCTGGAACAACACCGCGTGCGGGTTCTGCTCATCCAGCAGCAACAGATCCAGCACCGGGATCAATTGCGCCACCGCCAGATACCGTGAGCGATAGGTGATGCTGCTGTTACCCAGTTCCAGTAGCCATTCCAGCCCCGACTGATCGAAAGCGCCGGCGCCGCGCAAAAATGCCGCGAGACTGCTGCTGAGGAATTGCAGACGTTCGATGCGCCGGCCAATCATCAGAAAGCGCCAGCCTTCATCGCGGGTCATGTCGTCGAGGGCAAACCCAGACAGCGCCGCCAGCGACATCACCAGTCGGTTGAGAAAATCCAGCAACTCGCCGAAGTCCGGCTCGTCGGTATCCAGCTCCATCGCTTCGCGCTGCAACTCGACCAGTGCCTGCCAGTTTTCCCGCGAAAGTTTGCCGCGCACCTGCGAAGCCGCCCACTGCAAGCGTTGCAGGTTGGAGCGCAGGCTGAATGACCAATCTTCGCCGAGCAATGCCGCCAAAAGGCGTTCAGGCAATTCGCCTTCGTCCGGCAACAGTGCCAGCCGTTCACCCAGATCGACCGCAGCCTGCAACGCTTGCGGGTCATCACCGTCGACATATCGCGCGAGCATGATGCGCAGCAAGCGCGCACTGTCGTCGCAGCGCTCGCAATAACGGCCGAACCAGAACAGGTTTTCCACCACCCGCGACGGCAAATAGGGATCGCGGCGGACGAGATCGTGCACGCCGACATTGCGCTGAGTTTTCCACTGCTCACCGCTCGGCGCGCGTTCGCCCAACACCCAGGTGTCCTTGCTCGCGCCGCCGCGCTGCATCGACACCACTTCGGCATCGGCCTCGGCGGCCACTCGGGTCAGGCCACCGGGCAGCACGCGATAACCGTCGCGACTGGCCACGGCATACATGCGCATGCCGATAGCCCGGGGTTGCAACTGACCGTTCTCAGCCTGCCAGATAGGCGCGTGGGACAGCTGAGCCAATTCTTGCGCGACGTAGGCGTAAGGGCGCGCCTGCATGCGCTCGGCCAGCGCCTGACGCTGCTTTTCACTCAGATCACGACCAAACACAGGCGCGAAGGTTTGTGATGGGAATGCCGGTTTGATCAACAGTTCCGGAAGTTTCTCCAACGCCTGCGCCAACACCGGCGCCTCGCCACACCACCACGTGGCAATCGATGGCAGGATCAGTTCTTCGCCGAACAGGTATTGATTGATCTTCGGCAGAAACCCCAGCAACCCCGGCGATTCCAGTACGCCGCTACCCAACGCATTAGTCACCAGCACACGGCCCTGACGCACGGCTTCAAGCAGTCCGGGCACGCCGAGTGCCGAGTCCGTGCGCAGCTCCAGCGGGTCGCAGAAATCGTCGTCGAGCCGCCGCATGATCGCGTGTACCCGACGCAGGCCGCTGAGGGTTTTCAGGTAGACCGTGGCATCGCGCACGGTCAGATCGCCGCCCTCGACCAGTGGATAACCGAGCTGGCGAGCCAGGTACAAATGTTCGAAATAGCTTTCGTTGAAACGCCCAGGCGTCAGCAACACGATCAGCGGCGCATCATCGTCGCACGGGGCCTGACGGGCCATGGTTTCCTGCAAGGTGCGGAAAAAACCGGCCAGATGCTGCACCTTCAGGTCGCGGTACAACTCGGGGAAAGCACGGGAAACGATGGTGCGGTTTTCCAGCGCATAACCGGCACCCGATGGCGCCTGAGTACGATCGGCCGTGACCCACCAGCGGCCGTCCGGCGTGCGCGCCAGATCCACCGCGTAGAGATGCAGGAAAGCCCCTTCCGGTGGCGCAATGCCCTGACACGGCCAGAGAAAATTGTTGTGGCCGAAGACCAGTTCCGCCGGCAGCAACCCCTCACTGATCAGCTTTTGTGGGCCATAAAGATCCGCCAGCACCGCATTGAGCAGACGCGCCCGCTGAGCGATCCCCGCCGACAACTGCTGCCATTCATCCGCCGCAATCACATGGGGCAGCAGATCCAGTTCCCACGGCCGATCCGCGCCTTTGGGGTCGGCATAGACGTTATAGGTAACGCCGTTTTCCTGAATCTGCCGCGCCAGCAATGCTTGCCGCTGCAGCAGTTGCGCCGGGCTGCTGCGCTGCAACTGATCGAACAGCCGCTGCCAATGCGGGCGCACCGCTCCACTGCCGTCGAGCAGTTCGTGATAAGTGCCCGCCGTGAGCGGGTAGCAGTCTAGCAGGTCAGGCATGGAAAGCTCGGCAGACAGCAAGGAACGGTCAGACTAACGCAGGCACATGACGCCCGGATATACGAAAAATCTAAGCGTCGCGTACGATTTGGAAACGTCGTAAATCGATTGTCATCGGTAGCTCGTCAGTGATTTCCACCTTCGGTATAGGAAGTTTCCCTGGCGTGTGTCCGACGCGGAAGAATCGCGCCATACGCCGGCTCTCCGCTTCGTTAGCGTTAACCGGCAGCGTCTCGTAATTACGCCCGCCGGGATGCGCGACGTGGTACTGACAACCGCCCAGTGATCGACCCATCCAGGTGTCGAGCAGGTCGAATACCAGCGGTGCATGTACGGGTATCGTCGGTTGCAGGCAGTTGGCCGGTTGCCAGGCGCGGTAACGCACACCGGCGACGAATTCGCCGACGCGCCCGGTCGGGTGCAACGGCACCGCGATGCCATTACAGGTCAGCAGATAACGCTGCGGCGGCAAGCCTTTTACCTTGACCTGCAAACGCTCCAGCGATGAATCGACATAACGCACCGTGCCGCCCGCCGCGCCCTCCTCGCCCAGCACATGCCACGGTTCCAGCGCCTGGCGCAGTTCCAGTTCGATGCCATTGACGGCGTAATCGCTGACCTTGGGAAAACGAAACTCCAGATGCGCCGCGAACCATTCCGCCCGCAGTGGATAACCGGCGTTGTTCAGTTCGACGATGACGTCGGCGAAGTCCTGCTCGATAAAGTGCGGCAACAGGAAGCGATCGTGCAACTCAGTGCCCCAGCGCGCCAGTTTCGTTGGCGCATAAGGTTCGCGCCAGAACCGTGCGACCAGCGCCCGCAGCAATAATTGTTGAGCGAGGCTCATGCGCGCATGCGGCGGCATTTCAAAGGCGCGCAATTCCAGCAAACCGAGACGCCCCGTGGCGCCGTCGGGCGAATACAGTTTGTCGATACAGAATTCGGCACGGTGGGTGTTGCCGGTGACGTCGATCAGCAAGTTGCGCAGCAATCGATCGACCAACCACGGTGCGCATTCCTCGCCCGGCTCCGGCATCTGCGCGAAAGCGATTTCCAGCTCATACAGCGCGTCATTGCGTGCCTCGTCGACGCGCGGCGCCTGTGAGGTCGGGCCGATGAACAATCCGGAAAACAGGTACGACAGCGATGGATGGTTGTGCCAGTAACTGATCAGGCTGCGCAGCAGATCCGGACGTCGTAGAAACGGTGAATCCGCCGGCGTTGCGCCGCCGAGCACAAAGTGATTGCCGCCGCCGGTACCGGTGTGGCGGCCGTCGATCATGAATTTCTCGGTGGTCAGGCGGGTTTGCCGCGCTTCTTCATAGAGGAACTCGGTGCGCTCGACCAACTCGTCCCATGTCGCCGAGGGCTGCACGTTGACCTCGATCACGCCCGGATCGGGGGTGATGCGGAAGTTGCTCAGGCGTTGATCGCTAGGCGGCTCGTAGCCTTCCAGCAATACCGGGCAATGCAGTTCTTCGGCGGTGGCCTCGATCGCTGCAACCAGCTCTAGATAATCCTCGACCCGCTCCAGCGGCGGCATGAACAGGTACAAACGCCCTTCGCGGGCTTCGGCACAGAACGCGGTGCGGGTCAGCCAATCGGCGGATTCGTCGATTTTTGGCGCGCGCTCATCAGACGTCGCCGGTTCGCCGTGAAGGTTGAGTTGGGTGGTTTGCGGCAGCTCGGGGAAATCCTGATTCGGATCCTGAGGATGAATAAACGGATACTCGGCGGCTTTTACCCACGGCTGCGAACCGAGCGGCAGGCGATAACCCAGCGGCGAATCCCCCGGCACCAGACGGCAGTGCTCATCGCGCAGATACCAGCGGCCGCTTTGCCATTGATCGCCCTTGGCTGTGCGCGCCAGAGGCAGCACTTGGCCGATCACCTTGTTCAGACCCTGACTGAAGACCTTGCGCAGGCGTGCGCGCTCCAGCGGCTCCTCCAGACGCGAATCCTCAGCGCTGACGTTGCTCGGCAGCGTGCCCTCGCGCCACAGGTAATAGAAGTTGTCTTCGTAAGCCGGGAACACAAAACGTGTAGGCAATTTCAGGCGTTCGGCGACACTGGCGAGAAAACGCCCGGCCAATTCACCTGTGGCGCCGTAATCCTGCTGCTCGTCAGCGATCAGCGCATCGTTGTGCCAGACAGGCACGCCGTCGCGGCGCCAGTAGCAGTTGAGCGACCAGCGCGGCAGTTGTTCGCCCGGATACCACTTGCCCTGACCGAAATGCACCAGGCCCTTCGGTGCGTAGTGTTTGCGCATGCGCTGGAACAGTTCCGCAGAGAGACGGCGCTTGTCCTCGCCCAATGCGGCGGTGTTCCACTCGGCGCCGTCCGGGTCATCGATGGACACGAAAGTCGGCTCGCCGCCCATGGTCAGGCGCACGTCATCGGCTAACAGATCCGCATCGATCTGCCGGCCCAGCGCTTGAATCGCCAGCCATTGCTCATCGGTGTAAGGCTTGGTGACGCGCGGCGCCTCCCAGATCCGCTCGACCGACATTTCGTGGCTGAACACGCATTCGCAGGGTTCGACCAAGCCACTGATCGGCGCCGCCGAGGACGGATCGGGACTACAGGCCAACGGGATATGCCCTTCACCGGCGAACAACCCTGACGTCGCATCAAGGCCGATCCAGCCGGCGCCCGGCAAATACACTTCGCACCAGGCGTGCAGGTCGGTGAAATCCACTTCAGTGCCGGACGGGCCGTCGAGGCTTTTCACATCGGCGGTCAGTTGAATCAAGTAACCGGAAACAAATCGCGCGGCCAAGCCGAGGTTGCGCAGCAGTTGCACCAGCAACCACGCCGAGTCGCGGCAAGAGCCTGAGGCGTGTTCGAGGGTGTGCTCCGGGGTTTGCACACCCGGTTCCATGCGGATCAGGTAGCCGATGTCTTCGCTGAGGCGCTGGTTGAGTGCGACGAGGAAGTCCACCGCTGGCAGCGGCGTGCGGTCGATGGCGTCCAGATAGGCTTTGAATTTTGGCGTCAGTGGCAGGGTTTCGAGATACGGCGCTAACTCTTTGCGTTCGTCCGGGGCGTAGGCGAAAGGGATTTTCTCGGCGTAGGGCTCAAGGAAAAAATCGAAGGGATTGAACACGGCCATTTCGGCCAGCAGATCGACTTCAATGCGCAACTCATCGGTTTTCTCAGGAAAGACTAGCCGCGCAAGGTAGTTGCCCTGCGGGTCTTGCTGCCAGTTGATGAAGTGCTGCTCGGGCGAGACTTTCAGCGCATACGACAAAATCCGCGTGCGACTGTGGGCAGCCGGGCGCAGGCGAACGATCTGCGGGCCGAGTTCGACAGCGCGGTCGTAGCGGTAATGCGTGACGTGATGCAATGCGACATGAATCGACACGGCGTGCCTCCTGCGAGCCTAAGCGTATTCGAAAGCGCGCAAGACTTATGCCATGCAGAGGCTTGGGCGCTTTCCCGGAATGCTTAGGGCAGTACAGCACCAAAATCGGGCGATGCGGGGAAATGGTTAGGCGAAGTTGCGCCTAAATGTGGCGGGCAGGGGTTGATGAGGTGTCTGAGCTGGCCTCTTCGCGAGCAAGCCCGCTCCCACATTTGGAATGCGCGCCCCTGTGGGAGCGGGCTTGCTCGCGAAGGCGTCAGTAGCTTCAACACATTTCCTTGAACCCTGAAACGCAAAACGCCAACCCGAAGGTTGGCGTTCTGTTCAGCTAAAAAGCAACTTAGCGCGGAACGACCGGCTTGCGGGTCGGTTTCGGCCCTTTGCCTTTCGCGGCGTCTTTACGCTCTTTCGCAGCCTGTTGATTGCGGGCAAATGCCGCAGCCTTGGCCTGCTCTCGCTTGTCCCAAGGATTACCACCATCACTGGCACGCGGTGGCAGACCGGTGTGCTGGGTGAGGATCTTGGTGGTCTTCTCTTTGCCTTCTTTCGCCACTTTATGGCTGCCAGCAGGCGTCGAGTTCTTGCGACGGGCGCTCTGGTAGCTGTCGGTGGTCGGCTGGTGCGTCGGGATCAGTTGATCCTTGCCCGAACCGATCAGGTCGCCGCGACCCATGCGGATCAGCGCTTCACGCAGCATCGGCCAGCCTTTCGGGTCGTGATAACGCAAGAACGCCTTGTGCAGACGACGCTGCTCTTCGCTCTTGACGATATTCACGCCGTCACTCTTGTAAGTGACCTTGCGCAGCGGGTTCTTGCCCGAGTGATACATCGCGGTGGCGGTGGCCATCGGCGACGGGTAGAACGCTTGCACCTGGTCGGCGCGGAAGCCATTGCCCTTGAGCCACAGGGCCAGGTTCATCATGTCTTCGTCGGTGGTGCCCGGGTGGGCGGCGATGAAGTACGGAATCAGGTACTGCTCTTTGCCCGCTTCCTTGGTGTACTTCTCGAACATGCGCTTGAACTTGTCATAGCTGCCAATGCCCGGTTTCATCATCTGGTTGAGCGGACCTTCCTCGGTGTGTTCCGGGGCGATCTTCAGGTAACCGCCGACGTGGTGGGTCACCAGCTCTTTGACGTACTCCGGCGACTCGACCGCGAGGTCATAACGCAGGCCGGAGGCAATCAGGATCTTTTTCACACCCGGCAAGGCACGGGCGCTGCGGTACAGCTGAATCAGCGACGAGTGGTCGGTGTTCAGGTTCGGGCAGATGCCCGGGAATACGCAGGACGGCTTGCGGCACGCGGATTCGATTTCCGGCGTTTTGCAGGCGATGCGGTACATGTTCGCGGTCGGGCCACCGAGGTCGGAGATGACGCCGGTGAAGCCTGGCACCTTGTCGCGGATCTCTTCGATCTCGCGAATGATCGACTCTTCGGAACGGTTCTGGATGATCCGGCCTTCGTGCTCGGTGATCGAGCAGAAGGTGCAGCCACCGAAGCAGCCGCGCATGATGTTCACCGAGAATCGGATCATGTCGTAGGCCGGGATCTTCTCCTTGCCGTACGCCGGGTGCGGAACGCGCGCGTAAGGCATGCCGAACACGTAGTCCATTTCTTCGGTGGTCATCGGAATCGGCGGCGGGTTGAACCAGACGTCGACTTCGCCATGCTTCTGTACCAGCGCGCGGGCGTTGCCCGGGTTGGTTTCAAGGTGCAGCACGCGGTTGGCGTGGGCATAAAGCACCGCATCACCGCGGACTTTTTCCATCGACGGCAGGCGGATCACGGTCTTGTCACGAGTCATGCGCGGGCTGGCCAGAATCTGTACAACCTTGGCTTCCTGCGGATCGTCGACCGGGCCCTTTTCCTGTTCAATGGCGCAGGCCTGGGTGTCCTGGGTATTCACGTACGGGTTGATGATCTTGTCGACCTTGCCCGGACGGTCAATGCGCGTCGAGTCAACTTCGTACCAGCCTTGCGGCGTGTCACGACGAATGAACGCGGTGCCGCGCACGTCGGTGATGTCTTCGATCTTGTGGCCGTAGGACAGACGCTGGGCGACTTCGACAATCGCGCGCTCGGCGTTGCCGTACAGCAGAATGTCGGCGCAGGCGTCGATCAGGATCGAGTTACGCACGCGATCCTGCCAGTAGTCGTAATGGGCGATGCGGCGCAGGGAGGCTTCGATGCCACCGAGAACGATCGGCACATTTTTGTAGGCTTCTTTGCAGCGCTGGCTGTAGACCAGGCTCGCGCGATCCGGACGTTTGCCGGCCATACCGCCCGGGGTATAGGCGTCGTCGGAACGGATTTTCTTGTCGGCGGTGTAGCGGTTGATCATCGAGTCCATGTTGCCCGCTGCAACGCCGAAGAACAGGTTCGGCTCGCCGAGCTTCATGAAGTCGTCTTTGGACTGCCAGTTTGGCTGGGCAATGATCCCGACACGGAAGCCTTGCGACTCCAGCAGCCGGCCAATGATCGCCATGCCGAAC